>JAYTXW010000221.1:0-10764 GCA_043742745.1 Sphingomonadaceae bacterium | reverse complement strand
CGGGGAGAGTCGGGGTGGGGGCCTTCGGTCACTGTGCGGAAACTGCGCTCCCCCACCCGCACCCTCCCCACTCTCCGCTTCGCGGGGGGAGGGAGAAGTCTGTCACCACCCCAACCCGACCTTCGCCACCGTCCACAGCAGCGCCGCGCGGCTCAGCTTGGCGCGACGGCGGGGGCGCGCCCACCCCGCCGTCTCCATCATCGCCAGTGTCCGCGAATACACTCCGGCCATTAGTCGCGGGGCGAATAGGTGACCCTGGGGCCGCTTGGCGAGGATTGCCTTTGCCGCCGCATAATGGCCGTGCGCGTCGCGGGCGACATCACGGGCGACGCCGTCGACGCGCGGATCGGCAGCGACAATCAGCGGGTCGGTCGCGTCGATGCCATGCGCGACCAGGTGCTCGCGTGGCAGATACAAACGCCCGATGCCAGCGTCTTCGTCGATGTCGCGCAGGATGTTGGTCAGTTGCAGCGCGCGGCCGAGGTGATGCGCGAGGTCGGTCGCCGCCGCGCCGCTCATCCCGAAGATACGGACCGACAGCCGCCCGACCGCGCTCGCGACGCGGTCGCAATACAGGTCGAGCGTCGCTGCATCGGGGGCGCGAATGTCGCCCCCCGTGTCCATCGCCATGCCTTCGATCACCGCGATAAAGTCGGCCTCGGCCAGGTGAAAATCGCGCGCAGCGTCGGCAACCAGCTCGGCACGCCCTGGTGGCCCCCCGGCGTAGAACGCCGTGATGTCGTCGCGCCAGTGGCCGAGCGCCCGCGCCCGGTCGGCGGGATCGCGGTCGACGTCGTCGGCGATGTCGTCGACCGCGCGGCAAAAGGCATAGACGGCGAACATCGCCTCGCGCTCGGCCTTCGGCAGGACGCGCATCCCGGTGTAGAACGAGCTGCGCGAGACCTGCCCGTGGAGCGCGACACGGTCGTCGTGGTTCATGGCCTGAGCACCGCGCCCAGCGCGAGCCATGCGGCGCGCGGCTTGGCATGGGCGATCCGTTCGGCGAGCGGGTCGCGCGTCAGCAACTGCGCGGTCAGGTCAACGGCGAGGCGGTGGATGACGCGCACCTCCGCCGCCAGCCGCCGGTCGCGGAGTTGAGCGGCGAACGGCTTTGCTTGGGCCAACAGGTCGGCACCCCGCGCGGCAAGGTCGCGGATCACCCCGAGCAGCGCCGGGGGGGACCGGTCGGCGGCGAGAACGGAGGCATCGAGACCGGCGGCGGACAACATCGCATCGGGGATATACACCCGGCCCATGTCGCGGAAGTCCTTACCGCAATCTTGCAGGTGATTGATGATCTGGAGCGCGGCACACAGCGCGTCCGATGCGGGCCACGTTGCCCGGTCCTCGCCGTGGACGTCGAGGACGAAGCGCCCGACCGGCATCGCCGACTGCGCACAATAGGCGATCAGCGCGGGATAGTCGGCGGTGCGCGGCGTGTCGACGTCGCGGATGAACGCGGCGAGCAAATCGAGTGCGTGGGTCCGGTCGAGGCGGCGATCGGCGATCACCTCGCGCAAGGCTAGCGCGGTCGCTTCCGCCTCGGCCTCGCCCGCAATCGTGGCGCGCATATCGTCGAGCCGCGCGCGGCGCTGGGCGGGGTCGCCACCCGCATCGTCGGCAATGTCGTCGGCGGTGCGGGCGAAGCGGTAGAAGGCGAGGATCGGCGCGCGCGCGGCGGACCTGAGCAGCCACGACGCGACGGGGAAGTTTTCGGTCGTGGCGGTGCGGGTTCCGCTCATATCGTCACCGCCTGGACGCGGCCCTTCCACTGCCCCCCCTGCCCGCGCCGATGCTGGACCGCCGACATCAGCGTGTACCAGCCATAGACCGCCGCAATCGCCGGCACCGCTGCCCCCCACGCGGGCGAGCGGCGATAGAAACGCAGCATCGGCTGGAACGCCGCCGACATCATCCCCCACGCGGCAAATCCCGCGAGGCGCGGCCAGTCGTGCGTGAACAACGCCAGCGCGGGCGGCGCGAGAAAGGTCAGGGCCAGCCCGACGACCGTCCCCGCGAGCAGCCACGGCGAATAATCGAGCTGGGCATAGGCCGACCGAGAAATCATCGCACCGATATCGCCGACCGCTGGATACGGGCGCAACGACACCGATCGCCGCGTTAGATACAGGCCGATCCGCCCCTGCCCCTGCATCAGCCGCGCCAGCGCGCAATCGTCGATCAGCGCCCCCCGGATCGCCGCGATCCCTCCGGCGCGGGCGAGCGCGGCGCGGTCGACGAGCATCACCCCGCCCGCCGCCGCCGCGACCCCACCGGCCCGATTGACCGCGCGGAACGGGAACAACAGCATGAAGAACCACACGAACGCCGGGACGAGTGCACGCTCGGCGACGCTATCGGTTCGCAGCCGCGCCATGTACGATACCAGGACCCGCCGGTCGGCGACGGCGCGCGCAACGAGGCGGCGCAGCGTATCGGGGGCGTGGTCGATATCGGCGTCGGTCAGCCACAGGTAGGCGGGGTTGCCCGCCGCCGCGATCCCCTGCGCGACAGCGGCGAGTTTGCCCGTCCAGCCGGAGGCAAGGGGCTGCGCCGCCACGATCGCTACGTCGCCGGCGACCCCCCGCGCGACGTCCGCTGTCCCGTCCGAACTGCCGTCGTCGACGACGATAACCCGGAAGTCGCCGGGGTAGTTCTGACCCGCAAGGCTTGCCACTGCCCGCCCGATAACCGCCGCTTCGTCGCGCGCGGGGACGACGGCGACGACCGACGGCCATGCCGCGGGGTCGGGCAGCGGACCATCGTCGGTCTCGTCCGCGCGCCACCACCCGTCGCGGGCGAACAGCAGGACACCCCAGATGACGATGACGAGCGCCGCCACGCCGTGCAGCGCCAGCGCGCTCACAGCATCCCCGCCGCGCCGAACCACGCGAGGGCATCGGCCAACGCCTCGCGGTACGGGCGCGCGGTGTAGCCCAGATCGCGCGCCGCCTTCGCGCTCGTGAAATACATATGGTGCCCCGCCATCCGCAGCGCGTCGGCGGTGACGAACGGCTCGCGCCCCGTCACCCGCGCGACCGCCTCCGCCCCCCACGCCAGCGGGAACAGCGCGCGGCGTGGCAGGGCGATCGTCGGGGGCTTGCGTCCGGTCAGCGCGGCGATGTCGGCGAGCATCGTCCGCAAGCTCACGTCCTGCCCGCCGAGAATATAGCGTTCGCCGACGACGCCCTTCGCCAGCGCGAGGACGTGCCCGCGCGCGACATCGTCGACGTGCACGAGGTTGAGCCCGCTATCGACGAACGCCGGGATCTTGCCCGTCGCCGCCTCGACGATGATCCGCCCGGTCGGGGTCGGACGGACGTCGCGCGGGCCGATCGGCGTCGACGGCAGGACGATAACGGCGGGCAGCCCCTCGTCGCGGACCATCGCCTCGACAAGGCGTTCGGCGACGACCTTGCTCCGCTTGTACGACCCGATTGCTTGGGCAGGCGTCAGCGGGTCGGTCTCGTCGCCGGGCGAGCGGGTGAACCCCAACGTCGCGACCGACGACGTATAGACAATGCGCGCGACACCCGCCGCCAGCGCGCCCCGCATGACGTTCGTCGTCTGGGCGACATTGTTGCGGACGATTTCGTGCGGGTCGCGCGCCCACAGCCGGTAGTCGGCGGCAACGTGCATCACCGCGTCCGCCCCGACACACGCAGCGGCAACGGCGGCGGCATCCAGCAAGTCGGCGGTGACGACCGCGGCGTCGAGGCCGAGCAGATTTTCGCGCGCAGATGATGCCCGGACCAGCGCGCGGACACGGTGGCCATCGGCGACGAGCGCCCGCGCAACCGCTGCACCGACGAACCCGGCCGCACCGGTAACGAGGATCGTCTGGGGCGTCATCGCGCCCTCCCTAGCCGCGAAGCGCGCGACGTGGAAAGGGCGGACGCCCGCCGACGGCCCTGCCCCACACGCATGAACCGCGACAAATCAGGCACCGCGCGCTATAGCGCCGGAGTGACTGCCGCGTCCCTCCACCGATGACCGCCACCGCTGTTTTGTGGATTGTCCTCGCAACGCTGACGGTCGCGGGCATCGCGTATCAGTGCGCGTCGGCGATCGCGGTGTGGCGGACGCTCGGGGTTCCGGCGGCGGTCGCGCTCGACCCCGCCCCGGCCGTGACGGTGCTCAAGCCGCTCCATGGCCTCGAGCCGCGCCTCACCGCAAACCTCGGCGGCTTCGTCGACCAGGACTATGCGGGGGCGCAGCAGATCGTTTTCGGGGTCAGCGATGCCGACGACGCCGCGCTCGCGACCGTTGCCACGCTCCGCGCGGCGCGACCCGGCGTCGACATGGCAACGATCGTCGATGCCGAACGCCACGGCAGCAACGCGAAGGTATCGAACCTTGTCAACATGATCGGCGCGGCGAAGCATAACGTGCTGGTCATCAGCGATTCCGACATCGCGGTGTCATCCGACTATCTGACGCGCGTCGTCGCTGCCCTCGTGCTCCCCGGTGTCGGCGCAGTGACGTGCCTGTATCACGGACGCGGCGACGCCGGTCGCTGGTCGCGCCTTGCCGCGCAGGGAATCAGCTACGGTTTTCTTCCCTCCGTCGTCGTCGGGCTGCGGCTGGGTCTTGCCGAGCCGTGCATGGGATCGACGATCGCGCTGACGCGCGAAACGCTCGACGCGATCGGGGGTTTTGCCGCGTTCGCCGACATCCTGGCCGACGACCACGCGATCGGCGTCGCGGTGCGGGTGCCGGGGCTCCACGTCGCCGTCCCCGCCTTCACCGTCGCGCATGGCTGCGTCGAGGCGAGCCTATCGGCGCTCGTTGCCCATGAACAGCGATGGAACGTCACGATCCGCCGCCTCGATCCGTGGGGCTATCTCGGCCACGGGCTGGTCAATCCGCTACCATTTGCGCTTGCCGCGACCGCATTGCACCCCGCCGCATGGCCGCTGATCGTCGCCACGATGCTCGCCCGCGTCGCCGTCGCCGTCGCGGTCGACCGCATCACGCAAACCCGCCCCGGGCCATACTGGTGGCTGCCGGCGCGCGACATTCTGACGTTCGGACTTTTTATCGCCGGGTTTTTGGTGCAATCGGTCGATTGGCGCGGATCGCGACTTCGAGTCGCGCGCGATGGCAGTATTACCGACAAGGCGAACGCCGATGCGTAGTTTATTTCTTCAGGCCCCGTCGTTCGACGGGTACGACGGCGGTGCCGGGGCGCGCTATCAGATGAAGCGCGAGGTCAAATCCTTCTGGTATCCGACGTGGCTCGCGCAGCCAGCGGCGCTGGTCGAAGGCTCGCGGCTGATCGATGCCCCGGCGCACGACCAGTCGTGGGACGACATCAAGCACGAGGTCGACGACAAGGAGCTGATCGTCCTCCACACGTCGACGCCGAGCTTCCGCCAGGATATCCACACCGCCGAACTGATTCGCGCGCGCAACCCGACCGCGCTGATCGGGCTGATCGGGGCGAAGGTCGCCGTCGAACCCGAGGAGTCGCTCGCCGCCTCGACAGCGGTCGATTTCGTCTGTCGCAACGAGTTCGATTTCACGATTAAGGACATCGCCGACCGGATGCCGCTCGCGCAGGTCGCGGGGATCAGCTTCCGCGACAAGGCGACCGGCGCAATCGTCCGCAACCTCGACCGCGCCGTCATCGAGAACATGGACACGCTGCCGTTCGTTACGCCGATCTACAAGCGCGACCTCGACCACACCAAGTATTTCGGCGGGTATCTGCTCCACCCCTACATCAGCTTCTACACGGGGCGCGGGTGCAAGAGCCGGTGCACCTTCTGCCTGTGGCCACAGACGGTCGGCGGGCACAATTACCGCACCCGCTCGATCCCGCACGTCATCGAGGAAGTGAAGTACGTCATGGCGACGTGGCCCGACGTGAAGGAAATTTTCTTCGACGACGACACGCTGACCGACAATGCCCCGCGCGTCGAGGCGCTCGCCGTCGAACTCGGCAAGCTCGGCGTGACGTGGAGCTGCAACGCCAAAGCGAACGTGCCGCGCAAGACGCTCGAGGTGATGAAGGCGAACGGGCTGCGTCTGCTGCTCGTCGGCTACGAGAGCGGCAACCAGCAGATCCTCATCAACATCAAGAAGGGCCTGCGGACCGAGGTCGCGCGCCAGTTTACCAAGGACTGTCACGAGCTCGGGATCGTCATCCACGGCACCTTCATCCTCGGCCTGCCCGGCGAAACCGAGGAGACGATCGAGGAGACGATCCGCTACGCCAAGGAAATCGACCCGCACACGATCCAGGTGAGCCTTGCCGCGCCGTATCCCGGCACCTTCCTGTACAAGCAGGCGACCGAAAACGGCTGGTTCGACAATACCAATGCGCTGCTGACCGAGGGTGGGACGCAGATCGCCCAGCTCAGCTATCCGCACCTGTCGTCGGCGGTGATCTTCGACAAGGTCGAGGAGTTCTACAAGCGCTTCTACTTCCGCCCGTCGAAGATCGGCTCGATCGTCTGGGAAATGCTCCGCGACTGGAACATGATGAAGCGCCGCCTGCGCGAGGGCGTCGAATTCTTCGAGTTCCTGCGCCACCGGAAAGGGGTGGCGTGACCGTTTGAAGCGCCTCGTCGTCACCGCTGACGACTTCGGCAACGACGTCGCAGTCAACGAGGCGGTCGAGATCGCCCACCGCGACGGCATCCTCACCGCCACCAGCTTGATGGTCGGTGGTCCCGCCGTTGCCGACGCCGTCGAACGGGCGAAGCGGCTACCGACCCTCGGTGTCGGCCTTCATCTGACGTTGGTCGATGGGATGCCGGTCCTCCCGCCGGAGCAAGTCCCCCGCCTCGTCAACGGCAACGGTCGCTTTCGCGATAACATGGCGCTCGCGGGGGCGGCGATGTTCTTTCTTCCCGCGACCCGCCGCCAGCTTGGGCGGGAGATCGCTGCGCAGTTCGCCGCCTTTGCCGCGACCGGGTTGCGCCTCGACCATGTCAACGCGCACAAGCACTTCCACCTCCACCCGACGATCGCCGGGCTGATCGCTACGATCGGCGCGCGCTACGGACTGCGCGCCGTCCGTGCGCCGATCGAACCCGGCGCGCCGTCGCTAACCGATCCCTGGGCGCGGATGATCGCTGCGCGCTTCCGGCGGCGGGGGATCACCGTGCCGGTCGCGGTATTCGGGCTCCGCCATTCCGGGGCAATGACCGCCGACCGGCTGCACGCCGCGATCGCCGCGCTGCCCGAGGGCCTGAGCGAAATCTATCTTCACCCGGCAACGCGCGATGATTATACTGGGCACGGGCCCGAGTACCGGCACCGCGATGAGCTTGCGGCGTTGATCGACCCGAGCGTCCGCGACCAAATCGCCGCAGCGGGTGTCCGCCTCGGCAGTTTTGCGGCATGGGCGGCGCATTGACGGAGCTGAACCGATGAGCGCCCCGATTGCCAAGGCCGCCTTCACCGGCTTCCCGCGCGAGATGCCCGCGACCCCCACGGGCACGATCCGCGCCGGAAGCGACGCGCACCGCGCGTTGATGTGCCGGACGATGCTGACGACGCACGACCCGTACAAGCCCGCGCTGATCGACTGGCCGGTGCTCGACGCAGTCACCCAGAACCGCATCACGTCACTGCCAATCTGGGACATCGCCGTCGCGACCGAGGGCCGCGCCAGTCTGAACGTGTCGACCTTCGCCGCGACGGTTGCCGACCCGCTGATGCGGAGCGCGATCGCGATGAACGCCTTTGAGGAGGGGCGCCACAAGCTTGTCCTGGGCGACATGGTCCGCGCGTACGGCATCGACCTCGTCGCCGAACCGGCCTACGACACACCGCGCGACCCCGAATGGGCGTTCATGGTCACGGGCTTTTCCGAGTGCATCGACAGCTTCTTCGGCTTCGGCCTGTTCAAAATCGCGAAGGACAGCGGCTTCTTCCCCGCCGACCTTGTCGACACGTTCGAGCCGGTGATGCGCGAGGAGGGGCGTCACATCCTGTTCTTCGTCAACTGGGTCGCATGGCACCGCGCCAATCTGCGCTGGTGGCAGCGCCCCGCGTTCGCGCTCAAGGTCGCTGCCGTCTGGGCCTTCCTGATCTGGGAGCGGGTCGACATGGCCAAGGGGCTGGGGGCCGACAACACCAAGGCGCAGGAGAACAATTTCACCTTGAACGGCTCGAAGGAACTCGGCGTCGAGATCGAGTTTCCCGAACTGGCCGCGATCTGCCTCGCCGAAAACGACCGGCGGCTGGGGGTATACGACGCGCGGCTGATCCGCCCGCGGTTCGTTCCGGCGATGATGCGGCTGGCGCTGCGGGTGATGGGCAAGGGCAAACTTCTCGCGGCGTGAGCGTCGGCGCATGACGCGCGCTGTCATCCTTCTCCTAACGCTCATCGGCCTCGCGGCGGCGGCGTGGGTCGTGCGCGGCGTTGGCGTCGCGCCGGTATTGGCGGCAATCGGTCAGATCGGGGGGCGGGGCTTCGCGCTCTACTGCGCCTATTCGCTCCTTGTCCTTGCCCTCCTTGGTGCGGCGTGGCGCGCGGTTGCGCCGGGGGGCGGACCGGTTAGCGCCTATGCATGGGCGCGGACGGTGCGCGAAGGCGCGACCGACGTTTTGCCGTTCGCCCAAATCGGCGGGCTGGTCGTCGGGGGACGGGTGCTGACCGCGCGCGGGGTCGCGAACGACCTCGTCTATGCCTCGATGATCGCCGACATGACGACCGAGATGGCAAGCCAGGCGCTGTTCACCCTGTTCGGCGTCGCCGCGCTGGTCATGGCGCTCGGCGGCGGCTTCGACGGTGGCGGCGTCCTCAAGCTCGTCCTCGGCGGCGCGGCGCTGGCGCTGGCGTTGCTTGCCGTCGTCGCGTTCGGCCAGCAGCCGCTGCTCCGCCTCACCCGGCGGATCGCGGCGCGCGTCGTCCCGGCGGCGGCGGGGTCGTTCGACGCGGTGTCGGCCCGGCTGGCGGCAATCTATCGCGGTCCCGGCGCGCTTGCTCTGTCGTTTGTTCTCAACCTTGCGGCGTGGATCGCGAGCGGCCTCGGCGCATGGCTCGCACTGCGACTGATGGGGGTGATGGTCGGGCCGTGGCCGGTCCTGGCAGTCGAGGCGCTGATCTTCGCCGTCCGGTCGATCGCGTTCGTCGTGCCCGGCGCGCTCGGGGTGCAGGAAGGGGCGTATCTGCTCCTCGCCCCGTTGTTTGCAATCGATCCGCGGGCGGCGATCGCACTGTCGCTGCTCAAACGCGCGCGCGACCTGACGATTGGCCTGCCCGCGTTGCTGGCGTGGCAGACGAGCGAGGGGCGGAAGCTACTCGCCTAACTCCGGCACACGAGCTGGCCCTGCACCGCGCCGCATTCCTGGCGTTGCCCGCCGCGATTGATGCGAACCGCCGGAGCACCGCTCTTGACCGCCGTTCCGACCGCGGCAACCGAGCCGACCACCTGGCCGTTGACCGCCTCGACGATGTCGCCTGGTGCAAGATAGCCGAAGCGCGCAGCAGGGGCTCCGGCTGCGACCGCCGTGACAACGACGCCGTGTTCGGGCAACCCAGCCCCGAGTTCCTGCGCGAACGCCGGCGACAGGTTGCCGAGCGTCACCCCGGCCAGCAGGTTATCGCCGCCGATCGTCGTCAGCGACCGAAGCGGAATCTCGGGCGGCTTGGCCAGTGTCAGCGATACATTCTCGGCCCGTCCGGCGCGGATCAGCGCGACATCGAGCCTTGTCCCCACGCCCTGCGTCGCGATGCGGTAGCGGAGCATCCCCGGATCGGCGACGTCTTTGCCGTCGATTGCCGTCAGCACATCGCCGACGCGCACCCCCGCGCTTGCCGCCGGCGATCCGGGCGACACGGCGGTGACGAGGACCCCGCCGGGACGGTCAAGGCCCGCGAGCCGCGCACTGTCGGTGGTGACCGTCTCGCCCTCGGCGCCGATCCAGCCGGTGACGAGCTTGCCGGTCCCTGCCGCGCTCAGGAAGACGCGGACGATGTTCGCCGGAATCGCAAAGCCAATACCGTTCGACCCGCCGCTGCGCGAATAGATCGCGCTGTTGATGCCGACGAGATCGCCGCGAAGGTCGAGCAGCGCTCCGCCCGAGTTACCCGGGTTGATCGCCGCGTCGGTCTGGATGAAGAACTGGTAATCCGATACGCCAACCCCGGTTCGTGCGACCGCCGAGACGATCCCGTGGGTCACCGTCTGGCCGACACCGAATGGGTTGCCGACTGCTAGCACGACATCGCCGACCTGCGCTCGGTCGCTGTCGCCGAGGCGGATGACCGGCAGCTTCGCGCCCTTCGTATCGATCTTGAGCAACGCGAGGTCGGACTTGGCGTCGGCGAACACTAGCTTCGCCTTGAATTCGCGACGGTCGCTCAAGGCGACGAGGATTTCATCGGCCCCCTGGACGACGTGATTGTTGGTGACGATCAGGCCGTCGCCCTCGACGATGACCCCCGATCCGAGCGATTGTTCGACGCGCGGTTGCGGTGCGCCGCCACCGAAGAATTGACGGAAGAACGGATCGTCCATCATCGTCGCGCGGCTTCGGCTGACCCGCGCCGAATAGACGTTGACAACAGCCGGGGCGACGCGCTTGGCGACGGGGGCGAAGCTCAACTGGAGTTGGCCGACATCGGTCGGCACCGTCCGTGCGGTGGCCACCAGCGGCGGCAGCGCGACGACATCGGCGTTGACCGGCGTATGCCCGACGCCGGTTTCGAGGCCGAGCGCGAGGGCGAGGCCGGCGACAGCGCCGCCGCCAAGCAGGATCACGGTGCGAATGCTGTGGTTCATCTGCCCCTCCTCGGCCTGACGT
>JAYTXW010000220.1:0-4121 GCA_043742745.1 Sphingomonadaceae bacterium | reverse complement strand
TCCCCCGCCGCGACGCGGATCATCGCCTCGACGAGGTCGACCCCGGTAATCGCCTCGGTCACCGGATGCTCGACCTGAAGCCGCGTGTTCATCTCGAGGAAATAAAAGCTGCGGTCGGCCCCGGCGATGAACTCGACCGTCCCGGCTGAGGTATAACCGACGCCCCGCGCCAGCGCGACCGCCTGCCCCCCCATTGCCCGCCGCATTTCGGGGGTGACGAAGGGGGAGGGAGCCTCCTCGACGACCTTCTGGTGGCGGCGCTGGATCGAGCAGTCGCGCTCGTTCAGGTACACGATGTTGCCGTATTGGTCGCCAAGCACCTGAATTTCGATGTGGCGCGGTTGCTCGATAAATTTCTCGATGAAGACGCGGTCGTCGCCGAAGCTCGCCAGCCCTTCGCGCTTGGTCGCCTCGAAGCCGTCGCGGACGTCGGCCTCGGACCATGCCAGCCGCATCCCCTTGCCGCCGCCGCCTGCCGACGCCTTCATCATCACCGGATAGCCGATTTCGCCCGCGATGCGGACGGCATGGTCGGTGTCGTCGATCTCACCGACGAAGCCCGGCACGACGGAGACGCCCGCCGCCTTGGCGAGCTTCTTCGCTTCGATCTTGTCCCCCATCGCCGCGATCGCGGCTGCCGGCGGGCCGATGAACGCCACTCCTGCCGCGTTACACTGCGTCCGGAAGCTCGCCCGTTCGGACAGGAAGCCGTAGCCTGGATGAACCGCCTGCGCCCCCGTCGCGAGGCACGCCGCGACGATGGCATCGCCGAGCAGATAGCTTTCGGCGGCAGGCGGCGGCCCCAGCCGCACCGCCTCGTCGGCCATGCTGACATGGAGCGCCCCCGCGTCGGCGTCGGAATAGACCGCGACCGTCGCAATCCCCATCTTCTTCGCGCTGCGGATGACCCGGCACGCGATCTCGCCGCGATTGGCGATCAAAATCTTGGTGAACATCGGCGCAGTCAGGCCCCCGGTATCGCAAAAGAAATGTGCATCGCTTCTACGGGAGCGGGAGGTGCGCGCAAGCCCGCGCCGACGGGGTGAAGCGTGGGTGCGGGGCGGGGCCGCGCGCGAGTCAATTGGGTCTGCGAGGTTGCGGACCAAGGACCGCGGTCGGCCCGCTGAGGTTCACGGAGGATGGCGGGCTGCTGAGGCACGTTTATTAATCAAGTAATTAACTTTGCGGACCGGCCGCGTCGTCGGACAGTCGATGGCGCGGGGCCGCCGCGCCGTCCGCCTAGGCGCGAGTCCGCCCATAATGGCTGCATGCCACCGGCGCTCGCGCGCTGGTAATAGGCGGGCCGCTTGCCCTACAGCGGAATATTATCGTGCTTCTTCCACGGGTTCGTTAGCGTCTTCGTCTTCAGCTTGCGCAACCCAACCGCGATTCTTCGCCGGGTCGAATGCGGCATGATGACCTCGTCAATGAAGCCCATGCTCGCTGCCACGAACGGATTGGCGAAGCGCGCTTCGTATTCCTTCGTCTTTTCAGCAATTTCCTCCGGACTCTTGCCACGGAAGATGATCTCAACCGCGCCCTTCGCTCCCATCACCGCGATCTCGGCGGTCGGCCAGGCGTAGTTGAGGTCGCCGCGCAGGTGCTTGGATGCCATCACGTCATACGCCCCGCCATACGCCTTGCGGGTGATCACCGTGATCTTCGGGACGGTCGCCTCGGCATAGGCGAACAGCAGTTTGGCGCCGTTCTTGATAATACCGTTATGCTCCTGCGCGACGCCGGGGAGGAAGCCGGGGACGTCGACGAAGGTGACGATCGGAATGCTGAACGCATCGCAGAAGCGGACGAAGCGCGCCGCTTTCTTCGATGCAGCGATGTCAAGACAGCCAGCGAGGACAAGGGGTTGATTGGCGACGATGCCAACGGTCGATCCCTCGATGCGGGCAAAACCGATGATGATGTTGCCGGCATGGGCGGGCTGAAGTTCGAAAAATTCGCCTTCGTCAGCGACCTTGGCGATCAGCTCGTGCATGTCATACGGCTGCGCGGCGCTCGCGGGGACGAGGGTGTCGAGGCTTGGTTCGATCCGGTCGGCGGGGTCGGCGGACGGGCGGAACGGGACGCCGACGCGGTTGTCGCACGGCAGGTAATCGAAGAAGACGCGCGTCCGCAGCAGCGCCTCGACATCGTCCTCGAGCGCGAGGTCGGCGACGCCCGAGCGCGTCGTATGGGTGACCGCCCCGCCGAGCTCTTCTTGCGTAACGACTTCATTTGTCACGGTTTTGACGACGTCGGGCCCGGTGACGAACATATAGCTGCTGTCCTTCACCATGAAGATGAAGTCGGTCATCGCCGGGCTGTACACCGCGCCGCCCGCGCATGGCCCCATGATGAGGCTGATCTGCGGGATAACGCCGCTGGCGAGAACATTGCGTTGGAATACTTCGGCATAGCCGCCGAGGCTGGCGACGCCTTCCTGGATACGCGCGCCACCGCTGTCGTTAAGGCCAATTACTGGCGCGCCGACCTTCATCGCCATATCCATGATCTTGCAGATCTTCTGCGCGTGACGTTCAGACAGCGAGCCACCGAACACGGTGAAATCCTGACTGAAAACGAACACCAGTCGCCCGCTGATCGTGCCGCTGCCGGTAACGACGCCGTCGCCGGGAATGCGCGTCTCCGCCATGCCGAATTCGGTGGCATTATGCTCGACGTACATATCGAGCTCCTCAAAACTGCCGGGGTCGAGGAGGATGTCGAGCCGTTCACGCGCAGTCAGACGGCCCTTGGCGTGCTGCGCCGCAACACGCTTCGGCCCACCACCCGCGCGGGCGGCGTCGCGGCGGCGCTCAAGTTCAACTAATGCTTCGCGCATGTTATCCCCTTGTCGTGCGCAGTCTAGCAGGCGCGAAGCAGGTCGAGCAATCGTACCGCCGTGTTCAGCGCCGCCTGTCGCTCAGCCTGCGCTGCGATCGCGAGCGGGTCGGTCCCCCATTGCTCGGCCTGCCACAGCTCGTCGAGCTGCCCCGCCGCCCAGGCTGCGGTGGCATCGAGCTGCCGCTCGGCGATAGCGAGGCCAATCACCGCCGAGCCGCAGATCGTCACTACCGGGTGGAGCGCCGCGAGCCGGAAGGCATCGAACGCCGCGAAGGCGGACGAAATTCGAGCAAGCGTCGCCGGCGGTTGGGCGGCATGAATGATTCTCGTTGTGATAACGAAATCGATGTCATAGCGCCGTCGCGCCCATGCCAAAAGCGGGTCCCATTCCGCCGCTTGCCGCGCGGCGAGGGCCGGTGGCCCCTCTGAACGGTAGCATAAGAGCTCGGTCTCGGCGAAGGCGGCGAGGCCAGCGGCAAAGAGCGCCTGGTCGGGAAGAACCCGGTCGATTGCCGCATAGGCGAACCCCGTCAGCGGCATTGTTGCTGGCTTGAGCGTCTCGCTTTGCCCGTCCCATTCCGCGGCGACCGCGTCAGCGAGAACGGCAATGGGAAGTGCGAGGGTCGCGCGCGCGGGGGAGCGTACAGGTTTGCCGTCGAGGGTGACGTGCCATCCGTCATCGCCACACTTGACTGCGACGTCGCGATAAAAGCGTTTCATGCGAGACGCTTCAGCAGTGCATCAGTGTCGCTGACGACAGTCTCCGCGCCCGCATCGAGGAGGGTCGCGGTGTCGTGGTACCCCCAATCGACGCCGATCGCCCGTACCCCCGCTGCGTTTGCCATTGCCATATCATAGGCGGTGTCGCCGATCATCACCGTCGCATCCGGGGCCGCCCCCGCCTCCATCATGGCCAGCTGGAGCATCGCCGGGTGCGGCTTCGACGGGTGGCGATCGGCGGTCTGAAGGGTGACGAAGTGATGGGTCAGGTTGTGGTGTGCGAGGATGAGAGCGAGGCCGCGATCGGACTTGCCGGTCGCGACACCGAGCGCCCAACCGGCGTCTGTCAGCGCAACGATTGTATCGCGTATCCCGGGGTAGAGCGGCTCGACCGCGAGCGTCCCGGCCGCGCGCAAGCGGTGGTACGCCCCGCGATACTCCTCGGCGAGTGCGGTGTGAACGTCGGCGGCAGCATCGGGCAGCAGCATCACCATCGTCTCGACGAGGCTGAGGCCGACGACGTGGCGGATCGCATGGTCGTCGGGGGCCGGAATGCCGAC
>JAYTXW010000219.1:0-7192 GCA_043742745.1 Sphingomonadaceae bacterium | reverse complement strand
ATCAGCACCGCATCGGCAGCTTTCGCGGCGGCGAGCGTCGCGTCGGTCAGCGGCACAGCATCGATGTCGATCGCCGCCCCGCCGAAGCGCGCGGTCGTCGTCGTCACGTTGAGACTGGCGGTCGCATTGAGCCGATCGACGACGCGTGCCGCCTCGCGCGTCACTTCAGGGCCAATCCCGTCGCCGGGGAGGAGGAGGAGGGTCTTGGTCATCCTTCTTCCCTAGAACGGGTCGTGACGTAATCAAACTCGCGCGTGCCGAGCGGGTTCGCCCCTATTTCGGGCGCCCCGCGTACCCGGCTGCGGTCCGCAGTGCGTCGGCGTCGAGCATTTTGCCGTCGAGCATGACGACGCGCGTGTGTCGCAGGTCGCCGAGGCGCGTCGACGGGTCGCCTTCGACCAGCACGAGGTCGGCGGTCTTGCCGACCTTGATCGACCCGGTGTGGCCGTCCTGCCCGACAAGTCGCGCGGGAACGATCGTTGCTACCGCGAGCGCCTCCGCCGGGGTGAAGCCCGCCGTCTGGTAGATCTCGAGTTCGCGGACGATCTCGATGCCCGACCCGTCAGTGCCGGCGACGATCGGCACCCCGGCCTTGTGTATCCGCCCGAGGAGGTCGACCATTTTTGCCCAGCTTGCCCGGTAATCGGCGCGGGTCAGGTCCTTGGGCACAGCGAAGCCACCGCTGCGAAAACTGCGCTCGGTCGTCGGCGGCAGTGTCCCCGCGAACGGCGCATAGGCGGGCGACAGGTCGCCGTTCTCGGGCACGTACAGGCCCTCGAACGTCACCATCGTCGGGTCGGAATAGATGTGGTTCTTTGCCATCGTCGCGACGATCGCCGTCATCGCCGGGCCGCCCATGTCCATGTCCTTGGCGTAGCGCCCGGGGGCCTCGAACCGCCCGATGCCGTTGTCGGTCGCCAGCGCGCTTTCCGGCACGCCTTCCATCACGATCCAGTTGATGTGGGTAATCTCGTCATAACCGTCACGAAGCGCGACCGACGGGCGGATGCCGTGCGGGATATGGCCGTGGACGTGGAAACCGTCCTTATGTGCCTGCCGGATCGTCGCCGGGAGCCACGCCGGGTCGAACGTCCCGTAGAATTTGACCCCGGTGAAGCCGTTCGCCTTGGCGCGGTCAACGAGCCGGATCGCTTCCGCCTCGCTCGTCGCGACGTTGGCGACCTGCGCGGTGTACGGCCCCTTGCCGTCGATCAGCGACGATGGATAGACGTGGGGAAACAACAGATCGCCCTTCGCCTCGCGCGTCCGCCGGTCGATCGTCAGCAGGTCGTCGTTGCCGGGGTCGCGGACGCTGGTGACGCCGAGCGACAGTTCCTGCGGCCCGGTGAAATCGTCGCCGACGTGCATATGACAGTCCCACATCCCCGGCACGAGGGTCATGCCCTTGCCCGCAATGACCTGCGCGCCCGTGGGGACAGCGGTCGATGCAGCCGGGCCGACGGCCACGATCGTGCCGTGGTCGACGACGACTGTCTGGTCGGCGCGGAAGACGACAGCATCGGCGTCGAAGGTGCGGACGTGGGTGAAGGCGACCGGCGTCGTCGGGCGTTTGACCAGCGCATGGGCGATCTTCGGCGCCTCGGCGGCAAGCGCGGCGGACTGCGCCTTTTCGAGCTTCGCCTGCTCACCGACATAGGCTGCGGGCAAATAGCCGATGCCGAAGGTGACGGCGAACACGGTGCCATCGGTGTTGGCCCAGACCGGGAAGGGCGCATTACCGACGCCGGTAATCGCCCACAGATCGACCGTTTTCGCCGTCGTGCCGCTGCCGACCGTCGTGCTCGCCAGCTTGCGCGCGTGCGCCGTCCCGCCGGGGAGCAATGCGAGCGTGTGGTTCGGCGCGGCGATCAGCGCCTCGGTGAACCAGATGTTGGTCGACGCCGGGCCGCCCTGCGATGAATAGAATGCTTTGCCGTCAAACGCGCGGCTGCCCGCATCGATCGGACTTTTCCACGATGCCGTTCCGCCCTTGACCACGAAGGTCTCACCGGCGTCGCCGGTCGGTGCGACGCCGCGGATCGTCATGCTGACAGGAACGCCGTTGGGTCCGGCGGTTCCGCTCATGTCGGTTTCCCACTCCTGGCCGCGCAGGTTCATGCTCTCGCGGCCCATCCGCGTACCGTCGGCGGTGGTCCAGACGTACGAGTCGCCGTGCTTTATGCCGGTCGATTCGATGACGTAATGGGTCGCCGTCGCGGGTGGTTTTGCGAGGTTGGCGGTTGGCGTCTGGGCGATCGCGGTGGTGGCAAGCAGCGCGGCGAGGCCGGCGGTCGTGGCAAGGCGGATCATCGTTGCTCCCCTAATTCGTTTCGGGAGCCGTAAACTCACTGTCTTACTGAAGCAAGGCAGTCAGTGCATCATCATGCCCGCGCCGCCGCCCCGCCGATCCACGGGCGCTCGGTCGCCAACCGCGTCTCATAAACCGCAATCGCCGGGGCCATCGTCAGCGTCAGCCCGATCTCGTCCTGGCCGGTCATCAGGGCTTGCTTGCGGAACGGGTCGACGGCGAAGGTAAAGCGGTCCTGATAGCCGGTGGTGACGACCTGATTTTCCAGATCGACGGTGACGTCGGCGGCGGCGGCGGCGGCCATCAGCCGGTCGATCTGATCCTGCGGCAGAACGACGAGCAGCATCCCGTTTTTATACGCATTGCCCGCGAAGATGTCGGCGAACGACGGCGCGATGACGACGCGGAACCCCATGTCGGCGAGCGCCCATGGCGCGTGCTCGCGGCTCGACCCGCAGCCGAAATTATCGCCCGCGATAAGGATCGGCGCGCCAGCGTTGCGCGGCGTGTCGAACACGTTGTCCGGATCGGCGCGGAGCGTTGCGAAAGCCCCTGCGGCAAGTCCGGCGCGGGTGATCGTCTTCAGGAACCGCGCCGGGATGATGACATCGGTATCGACATTGGCGACGCCGAACGGAACGGCGACGCCGGTGAGGGTGGTGAAGGGCGTCATCTCATGCGGTCCTGGCCATCAGTTCGCGCACATCGGTCAGCCGCCCGGTGACCGCCGCCGCCGCCGCCATCGCCGGGCTGAGCAGATGCGTCCGCGCGCCCGGCCCCTGCCGCCCGACGAAATTGCGGTTGCTCGTCGAGGCGCAGCGTTCACCCGCCGGGGTCTTATCGGGGTTCATGCCGAGGCACATCGAGCACCCCGGTTCGCGCCAGTCGAACCCGGCGGCAATAAACACTGCGTCGAGCCCCTCGGCCTCGGCCTGCGCCTTGACCAGCCCCGACCCCGGCACGACGAGCGCCTGCCGCACATTGGCCGCGACGTGGCGGCCCCGTGCAACGGCAGCGGCGGCGCGCAGGTCCTCGATCCGCCCGTTGGTGCAACTGCCGATGAACACGTTTTCGACGGCGACGTCGGCCAGCCGCGTTCCCGGTGTCAGCCCCATATAGTCGAGCGACTTGGCCGCCGCCGCGCGCTTGTTCGGGTCGGCGAACGTGTCGGGCGACGGGACGATGCCGGTAATCGCGACGACATCCTCGGGGCTGGTGCCCCAGGTGACGAGTGGCACGATGTCGGCCCCGTCGATGACGACCGTCCGGTCATACGTCGCCCCCGCGTCGGTCGGCAGCGTCGACCAATAGGCGACCGCCGCGTCCCACTGTGCCCCGACAGGGGCGCGCGGACGGCCCTTGAGATAGGCGAACGTCTTGGCGTCGGGGGCAACGAGCCCGGCGCGCGCGCCCGCCTCGATCGCCATGTTGCACACCGTCATCCGCCCCTCGATGCTCAGCGCGGCGATGACCGGACCGGTATATTCGATGACGAACCCCGTGCCGCCGCCGGTCCCGAGCGCGCCGACGATGGCGAGCGCGACGTCCTTCGCCGTGATGCCAAAGCCGAGCGTGCCGGTGACGCGCACCTCCATCGCCGCCGAACGCCGCAGCAGCAGCGTCTGGGTGGCAAAGACGTGTTCGACCTCGCTCGTGCCAATGCCGAATGCGAGCGCGCCGAGTGCGCCGTGCGTCGCGGTATGGCTGTCGCCACACACCAATGTCGTACCGGGCAGCGTGAACCCCTGCTCCGGGCCGACGATGTGGACGATGCCCTGAGCGCGTGCGTCGATCGCGATATGTTCGACACCGAACTCGGCGCAGTTGGTGGCGAGCGTCGCCACCTGCAGCGCCGATTCCGGATCGGCGATGACCGTGCGACCGGGCGTGGTCGGCACATTATGATCGGGGACCGCGAGCGTCAGGTCGGGGCGGTGGACCCGCCGCCCGGCGAGGCGCAGCCCCTCGAACGCCTGCGGGGTCGTCACCTCGTGGATCAAGTGGCGGTCGATCCACAATAGCGCCGTGCCGTCGTCGCGGCCTTCGACGATATGGTCGTCCCAGATCTTGGCGTACAGGGTGCGCGGGGTCATGGCAGGCGGTTACGAAGCACATGGCGGCGGGTCAAGCGCCGCCCGCCGATCAGGCGTTGCGGCGCGTCTTGAAACCGCAACGTAACGCGCGCATCGCAGTGACCATGCGCTGCCTTCTGATCGCCTTCCTCCTCGTCGCCCCCGCCCCCACCCTCGCCTGGGGCAAGACCGGGCACCGGGTCATCGGCGACATCGCCGCGCGGCTGGTGCGGCCCCATACCCGCACCGCCATCCGGCGCATCCTCGGCCCCGAAGGCATCGCCGAGGCGTCGACTTGGCCCGATTTCGAACGCTCGAACCCCGACGCCTTCTGGCAGAATGAGGCGGGGCCGTACCATTATGTCACGGTCCCTGTCGGCAAAACCTATGTCGACGTCGGGGCGCCGCCGGAAGGCGATGCCGTCACGGCGCTGACCAAATTCGCCGCCACCGTCCGCGACCCCGCCGCCAGCCGCGCGGCGAAGGCGCTCGCGCTTCGTTTCATCATCCACATCGTCGGCGATCTGCATCAGCCGCTCCACGCGGGCAACGGCGCCGACAAGGGCGGGAACGACGTCAAGGTCACGTTCAACCGCAAGGCCACCAACCTCCACGCGGTCTGGGATTCGGGCCTGATCGACCAGGACCAGCTTTCATATTCGGAGTTATCGCAGTGGCTGTTCGCGCGGATCACCCGCGCGCAGCGCCGCGAGTGGCGCGTCACCGACCCGACGATGTGGGTCGATGAGTCGGCGAGCATCCGCGACCGGATCTATCCGCCGCCGCCGGAGAGGCCGGGCGAACCGGTCAAACTTGGCTTCGATTATATCTACGCCTGGACCGCGACTCGCGATGCTCGGCTCGAGCAGGGCGGCGTCAGATTAGCGGCGTATCTCGATACGCTGTTTGGCGCCGTCCGGCGGTAACGGTCGGGCGAATAATGCTAGCTTGGCGGCTGCGTCTGCTTGCGCCGCTGACGCATCAACTGGACGCGCTGGATGATCGCCTCGGGCGAATAGGGTCGTGCCAGGCGCGGCCCGTCGTCGCAAAATTCGGCAGCGGCCTCGGCGGCGGCATCGAGTGTCCCTGCCAGTGCAATGTCGATGGTCGGATGATTGTCGCGGATCCAGCGGGCGAGCGCAAAGCCGCTTTGCGACCCGACCGCCGGCAGGGCACAAAGGATCGCCGAAACCTCATAATCGGGCGACTGCAAGACAATCATCGCTTCTTCGGTCGAAGCGGCGGCAATAACGGCATAGCCGCAATATCGGAGATATTCAGCCAGGGCGTGGCGGGCGATGACCTCGCCATCGACCAACAGAAGGACATCCTCAACCGGAGGTTTCGACTGTTCAGCCATTGGCTTGTTCAAGCACACGAGTAATCGTGGTGGTCAGTACGGCTTGGGAATAGGGCTTTGACACGACCGCGGCGGCCCCGGCTCCGTCCAATTCGTGGGCGACCATCCCGCCCGATGTCAGCACCACCGGGATGGTCGGGTGGTGCATCTTGACGTACGCAGTCAAGCCAATCCCATCGACCGCGCCCGGCATGTTCACGTCGGAAAAGACCAGGTTATACGGCACACCCGTTGCCAATAATGTCATCGCTTCGTCGGCATTGCACGCCTCCACGACCTGGAAACCGGCATCGCGCAAGATATCGCCCGCGACAAGTCGGATGAGAACCTCGTCGTCGACAACCATGATAAGCGGTGAGACCATTCCAGCCTCCTCGGGCATCTCGCGCACATTGTTCTGCAATGGCGGCCCCCTTAACCAATGTGAAACTATCTGCGCCGCTGCCAGTTCCGTGGCGATAGCCGTCGCGGTCGCATGCGGCCAGCAACCGCAGCCCGTCCGTGTAACCAACGCCGCCCCGACGCCGAACATCCGATGCAGCATCGTACGGAGTCTTCCATGCGCGTCACCCGCATTGCGGCAACGATCGCCGTCCTCGTCGCCGCCCCCGTTCTCGCCGGGATCAACATTGGCCCGGCGATCGGGACGGTCGCGCCTCCGCTCGCGGTGACGGTGACCGACACGGCCGGCAAGGTCGCGACCTTGAAATCGATCGCCGGCAAGAAGGGGACGGTGCTCGTCTTCTTCCGGTCGGTGAAGTGGTGTCCGTACTGCCAGAAGCAGATAATCGAGCTGAAGGACGCCGCCGGGCCGCTGGCAAAGCGTGGCTACGCGCTGGCGGCGATCAGCTATGATGCGCCCGAAACACAGGCCGCGTTCGCCGCGAAACAGGGAATCGGCTTCACCTTCCTCGCCGATCCGGGGTCGAAGACGATCGACGCCTGGGGCCTGCGCGATCCGCAATACGCCGCCGACAGCTTCGCCTATGGCGTCCCGAAGCCGGCAATTTTCGTCATCGACCGCGGCGGCATCATCCGCGCCAAGCTGGCCGAAGACGGCAACAAAACCCGCCCGACGGTCGCCGCGATTCTCGACGCCGCCGGAAATGTCATGGGCACGCCGTTCTAGGCACCGACGCGCGGCGATGGACGAAAGCGTCAGACCAGTTCGACCGCCACCGCCGTCGCTTCCCCGCCGCCGATGCACAGCGCGGCGACGCCTTTGGCGCCACCCGTCCGCTGCAACGCCACGATCAGCGTCGCGATGATCCGCGCGCCGCTCGCGCCGATCGGATGGCCAAGCGCGGTGGCGCCGCCGTGGACGTTCAGCTTCGCCCGGTCGATGCCAAGATCGCGCTGTGCGATCATCGCGACGACAGCGAACGCCTCGTTGACCTCGAACAGGTCGACGTCGGCGACCGACCATCCGGCGCGGTCGAGCACCTTCTGGAT
>JAYTXW010000218.1:0-8978 GCA_043742745.1 Sphingomonadaceae bacterium | reverse complement strand
AAGTTATAGAAATAGTTGAGGTTCTTCGGCACCGGATAGCCAGCGCCGAGACTGTCGTAGATCAGCCGCGGCACGGGCAGCCGACTGTCGACATATTTCATGAACGGCGACGTTGGCTCGTAATGCTTGGCCCAGGGGAAGCTCATGGCGCTGTCCTCAACCGATCGTGACTTGAGTGGGTGACTTGAAAATATAGTCGGGAACTTCGAGATTCTTCGGGGCCGGCCCAGCGCGAACGCGCGCGGCGGTGTCGTACTGCGACCCGTGACACGGACAGAAATAACCGCCGAACGCGCCCTTGTTCTCGCCCTCGCTCGCACCGAGCGGAATGCAGCCGAGATGGGTGCAGACGCCGAGCGTGATCAGCCAGTTTTCCTTGCCCGGCTTGGTCCGCTGCGCCAGCGTCTGCGGATCGCGCAAGCTCGCGACCGGCACGGCGTTCGCCGATGCGATCTCGGCGGGCGTCAGGTTCCGCGCGAAAACCGGCTTGCCGCGCCAGCTGACCTTAATCGCCTGCCCCGGCGCGATCGCCGACAGGTCGAGGTCGATCTGCGCGAGCGCGAGGACGTCGGCTGACGGGCTCATCTGGTTGACCAGCGGCCATACCACCGCCGCCGCCCCGGCAGCGGCGAACGCTCCCGTGGCGACGAAAATAAAGTCGCGACGACGTTCGCCAGTCGGCGTCAGATCAGCATCTTGCGGGTGCGTCGCCATTCCGGCTTCCTGCTCCAAATCATTCGGTGACGGCTCACGCCGCTTTAACGACGTGCTGATAGCCGCCGCAGCCCGTCCCGCGCAACGGGCATTTTGGCGCGGGGCGGGACCGCGCCGGGGCCGCAGCGATGCAGTCCCCCAGGCGGCAACGGGGCCGCGCCGGGTTCACGCTGTCAACACAGCGAGAACGGCTGGCAATAATGTCGGATCGCCGACTGCCACCACCCGCCCGTCGCTGCCGCGCCGCAAGGGGTCACCGGCCCAGTCGGTCATCACGCCCCCCGCCCCGGCGACGACAGGGACGAGCGCGGCCCAATCGTGGAGCTTGAGGCCGGCCTCGACGACGAGATCGACGTGCCCGCTCGCGACGAGGCCGTAGTTATTGTTGTCACCGCCGTACATGACGTCGCCAAGCTGAGGTCTGAGTCGCTGGAATGCCTCTGCGTCTTCGTCGCCGCGAAACAAGTAGGGCGACGTCGTTGCCGCGCGGGCGAGGCTCAGCCGTGCGCAGTGCCGGGTCGTCGCCGCCACCCCGTTGAGCGTCGTCGCCCGCCCGGCCACGCCGACCCAACGGTCGCGCGCGATACACTGATCGATCACGCCGAGCACCGGCACGCCGTCGTCGAGGAGCGCGATCAGCGTGCCGAACAGCGGGCGGCCTGCAACGAACGCTTGGGTGCCGTCGATCGGATCGATGACCCACGTCCGTGAACCTGAACCCCTTTCTTCAGGAAATTCCTCACCGATTATGCCGTCGCCGGGGCGTTCGGCGCGCAGAATAGTGCGGATCGCGGCCTCGGCGTCGCGGTCGGCGACGGTCACCGGCGACGAATCGGCCTTTGCCTCAATGGCGATTCTGGTGCGGAAATGCGGGCGGATAACTGCCCCGGCGGCATCGGCGAGGCGATGGATCAGCGCGATATCGGCGTCGCTTACCAGGGATTGTGGATCGATCACGGTCATCGCCACCTTTTAAGACCGCCGCCGCCACGCCGTCCATGCTGATGTCGACGACGGTGGCACCGAGCGCACCGCGCTGTATGAGGACGTCATGGTCGCTGATCCTCCCGCCCCCGACGTCACCGTCGTCGTACCGCATTACAACGATTATGCCCGGCTCGACCGTTGCCTGGCTGCGCTCGCCGCACAGGACTTTGACGGCACGTGCGAAATCGTTGTCGCCGATAACGATTCTCCGGGCGGTGCCGAGCGCCTCGCCGCCACTGTTGCCGGTCGCGCCCGAACCGTCGTTGCGACGGCAAAGGGGGCAGGCCCCGCGCGCAACGCTGGGGTTGCCGCCGCGCGCGGGCGCATTCTCGCCTTCACCGATGCCGATTGTCTGCCGGAAGCCGAGTGGCTCGCCGCCGGGATTGCGGCGTTGGACGGCGCTGAAACCATCGTCGGTGGCTGTATGACGGTGCTGAGCGGGGCGCCGCGATCGGGGGCGGAGGCGTTCGAGACGGTCTTCGCCTTCGACAACGCCGCCTATGTCAGAACCAAGGGCTTCACCGTTACGGCGAACCTGTTCGTCTCGCACGCCCTGTTCGACCGCGTCGGCCCGTTCCGCACCGGGCTGTCGGAGGATGTCGAGTGGTGCTGGCGCGCGCGCGCCGCCGGGGCGCGGCTGATCTATGCGGCGAACGCCGTCGTCGGCCATCCGGCACGGCGCGATTGGCGCGAACTTGCCGCCAAGTGGGAACGCCTGACCTACGAGACATATTTGCTCGACCGTGAGCGCGGTAAATCTTCCGGCTGGGTGATGGCGCGGGCGTGGCTGATGCTGCTCGAAACACCCCGTGCGCTCGTTCGTGTGCTCCGGGCGCCAATACTTACGTCAGGCGAGCGGCGGGCGGCGGCGATCGTATTGATCCGCCTCCGCCTATTTCGCTTCGCGCTCGGGTATCGGCTGGCGCTGCGCGGCGGGTAGCTTTTACCCCTGCCAAGTCGGTTGCGCGGCTGGAACCGGATTGATAGTGCAGTGCAACGTGAACAGGGGCTGCGTCATCGTGCGCCGCCGAACAAGAGTGTGTCGATGACCATTGACGAGATCATTCGCAAGATCGGCGCTGTCATGGTCGATGTCTTCGATGTCGACGACGTCGACGTGACCGCTGCGACCTCCGCCGATGATGTCGAGGAATGGGACAGCCTGAGTCACATTCGCTTCATCATTACGCTCGAGCGGCTTTTCAAGATCAAGTTCCTCAACGAGGAAATCGCCGATCTCAAGAACGTCGGCGACTTGGCGCGCGTGATCCAGGCCAAGTTACCGGCCTGAGGCGGGTCGATGTTCGCTAACCTCGCGTGGCTGCAGGAACCGCCCGCCGATTTCCGCGCGCAAGTGAAAGCGGTGCGGGCGACGCTCGCCGACGGGCCGACCGAGGAGCGCCTCCACGAGCTCGCGTCGGTGCGGCTCGACCTCAACCAGCTTGGCGCGTTGGCGTCGACTGTTGCATCGTACCTCGCGGTTGCTCCGGCGACAGGCCCGCTGGCGCGGGTGCGGCTGGGGCTGATCGGGTCGGGTACGCTCGGCCTAATCGAACCGGCAATCGTCGCCTCGGCGCTGCGCCACCGGGTTCTAGCGACGGTCATCGGCGGCGATTATGGGAGCGCCGTGCGCGATGCCATTGACCCCTCCAGTCCGCTCCGCACCGCCGGGATCGACCTTGCGATGATCGCGCTCGATCACCGCACGCTCGGTCTCGACCGCCCCCAACTCGCCCCCGGCGCAGCGGCAGCAGCAGTGGCGGGCGCGACCCAGACGATGGCGGCAATGATCGACGGCCTGGCAATGTCAGCAGGCGGCGGTGTCCTCGTCGCGACCGTTGTCGCCCCCGCCGAACCACTGTTCGGCAGTCTCGACGCGGTTGAGGTGGGATCGGTCACCGCGCAGGTCACGGCATTCAACGCCCAGCTCGTCGATTGGGCACGTGCCAAGCGCATCGTCCTCGTCGATGTTGCCCGCGTCGCGAACGCGGTCGGCACCGATCGCTGGCACGACGCCGGACAATGGCATTCCGCGAAGCTGCCGTTCGACCCCGACCTCGTCCCGCTGTATGCCGACATCGTCGCCCGGACGATCGCCGCTGTTCGCGGCACGACGCGCAAATGCCTGGTTCTTGATCTCGACAACACGCTATGGGGCGGGGTGATCGGCGACGACGGCGTCGACGGCATCGCGCTCGGCCAAGGGTCGGCGCGCGGCGAAGCGTTCCTTGCCATCCAGCAAGCGGCGCTGGCGTTACGCGAACGCGGCACCATCCTCGCGGTCTGCTCGAAGAACGACGACGACGTCGCGCGCCAGCCGTTCCGCGACCACCCCGATATGCCGCTCAAGGAAAGCGACATCGCCGCGTTCGTCGCCAACTGGGGCGACAAGGCGACCAACCTGCGCGCGATCGCCGCCGCGCTCAATATCGGCCTCGATTCGCTCGTTTTCCTCGACGACAACCCGGTCGAGCGCGCGCAGGTTCGCCGCGAGCTGCCGATGGTCGCGGTGCCCGAACTTCCCGCCGACCCTGCCCTGTACCCGCGCGCGCTCCTCGCCGCCGGTTATTTCGAAGCCGTCGCCTTCGCGCAGGAAGACCGCCAACGCGCCGACCAATACCGCGCCAACGCCGAACGCGCGGCGTTCGCGGGGACAAGCGACATGGCGGGCTACCTTGCCAGCCTCGATATGGCCGCCGATTTCCGCCCGTTCGACGCCGTCAACCGCGCCCGCATCGCCCAGCTGATCAACAAGTCAAACCAGTTTAACCTGACGACGCGGCGCTATACCGAGGCGCAAGTCGCCGCGCTCGAGGCCGATACCCGCAAGGTGACGATGCAGGTCCGGCTGGTCGATCGCTTCGGCGACAATGGCATGATCTCGGTCGTGGTGATCGACAAGGCCGACGTTGATGCGGGAAGCTGGGAAATCGACACGTGGCTCATGAGCTGCCGCGTCCTCGGGCGCCGGATGGAGGAAGCGGTCCTCGACCAGATTGTCGGCGCGGCGCGGCGTGGCGGCGCGACGACCTTGACCGGTCGCTACATCCCATCGGTGAAGAACAAGATGGTCGCCGATCACTATTCTAAGCTTGGCTTCGTTCGCGACATCGGAGACGGCAGCGGGGACGGCGGCGGCGAGACGGTGTGGCACCTCGACCTGTCGGCCTACGTCTCGCCCGAGTTGCCGATGCGTATCACGTCGCTGGTCGCCTGATGGCACCGCGTCGGTGAAGCGCCTGAATTGGATCGGACGGCTGGCCGCGATCGGCGGCGTGGCGCTTGCAGCGGCAGTCGGCGCGGCCGCATTGCCCGACAACCCGTATCAGCGGTGGCAGCTGATCGAGAACACGCTCTACGCCAACGCGACGTGGAGCTATGAACGGATCCACTTCGACCCCGCGCCGATCGACGTCGCGATTATCGGCTCGTCGCGCGCGCAGCTTGGCATCAGCGCATCGGCGGTTGCCGCTCGGCTGACGGCACTGGGGCACCCGTTGCACGTCGCCAATCTCGCCGTGGTCGAAGACGGGCGGAACATCGAATGGGCGATCACCAACGAACTGTTCCGCGCGAAGCGCCCGCAGGTGATTGTGGTCGCGGTTGGGGACGTAATCCACCTATGGGGCCATCCCGGGTTCAAATATGTTGCCCCGGCAGCGGCGATCGCGGCGCCGAGGGCATTGGTATTGCATAATGCCAAGGAAGATCTGCCGTATCTGCCGTACCGTCAGTTGATGCTCGCCGGAGCAGCGTTGGCGCCCGGGTGGTTCGGCCTGCGCGACCGGTTCGACCCTGCCCGCTTCGCCGCCAAACCCGACGATTACACCGTGACGCGCGTCCTCGCCGACGGCAAACGCATCGACATGGACCGCGAGGTTGCCGCCCCCGACCTCCGTGCCGAGCGCGCGGCGTTCGCCGCAACGCGGTCGCAGTCGCACATCCCCGAATGGATCGGGCGGGTTACCGACGCCGACGATCATGTGTACGTCGACGCCATCGCCCGCCTCGCCGCCGTCCATGGGACCCGCATCATTTTTCTTTTTCTGCCCGAATTCGAAGGCGCGAGGACGATCGCCGACCGCGCCTTTTACGCCGCGCGCGGCACCATCCTCGATGCGGGCGATCTCGCCAGCGATCCACGCCTGTTCCAGAGCTTCGCCCACCTGAACCATCGCGGCGCGGTGATCGCGAGCGACCGCGTTGCAGCAGCAGTGGCGGCAACGCTTGCCCCCCGCGCCGCGCCCGTCACGCCGGTCATTAACTGATGCTATTCAATAGCTTCGTTTTTATATTCGGGTTTCTCCCCGCCGCGCTGATTGCCTTCTACGCAACCGGGCGGTGGTTCGGCGCGCGCGCAGCGGCGGTCGTGTTGTCGCTCGCCAGCCTGATCTTCTATGCGTGGTTCCGGACCCGCGACGTCCCGATCCTGCTGTTTGCGATTGTCTTCAACTACATCATCGGGGAGGTCATCCAGCGCGCGCGCCGGGCCGAGCGCCCCAGCCGCGCACAGGCGTTGCTCGTGTTTGGTCTCGTCGTCGATCTTGGCCTGCTGGGGTATTACAAATACGCCAATTTCGTCGTCGACAACGTCGCGGCGGCAACCGGGAGCGACTTCACCCTCCACCATATCGTTCTGCCGCTGGCGATCTCGTTCTTCACTTTCCAGAAGATCGCCTACCTCGTGGATTCGGCGCGAGGCATCGTCAGTGGCACCGGCCCGGTCGAGTTCGGCCTGTTCGCCGCGTTCTTCCCGCAGCTCCTTGCCGGGCCGATCGTCCATTATTCGGAGATCATTCCCCAGCTCCGCGAGCCGACCTTCGCGCGGCTGATGCCCCGCAACCTTGTAATCGGCCTCGTTATTTTCGCGATCGGCCTCGCCAAGAAGACGATCGTCGCCGACACACTCGCAAGCTATGCCGATCCCCTGTTCCTCCATGCGTCGGATCAGGCATGGGATGTCGGGCGCGCGTGGACGGCGGCGATCACCTATACCCTCCAACTGTATATGGATTTCTCCGGATATTCCGACATGGCGATCGGGTTAGGTCGGATGTTCGGCGTCAAGCTGCCGCTCAACTTCCATTCGCCGCTCCGGGCGGCGTCGATAATCGATTATTGGCGGCGTTGGCACATGACGCTCCAACGCTTCCTGCTCGCCTATGTCTATCAACCGCTGGCGCTGCCGGCGAACCGCTGGGCGGCCGAGCGTGGGCTGACCGGGTGGAGCGCGTTCGCCGCCGGCGTCGCCGTGCCGACGGTCATCACTTTTGTCCTCATCGGCGTCTGGCACGGCGCGGGCTGGACCTTTGTCGTGTTCGGCGTCCTCCACGCACTCTACGTCCTGATCAACGAGGCGTGGCGCGAGCGCCGCAAGCAGGCCAACCGCCGTCGCCGCAAGGCAAAGCTGCCGCCGCTGACGATCGGGCGCGGCGAGGTGGTCGGCTATCACCTGCTGACGCTCGTCTGCGTCGCCTTCGCCAATGTGGTCTTCCGCGCGACCGGATTGGCCGACGCCGGGGCGATCACCGGTGCGATGGCGGGCCTCCACGGTCTCGCGGCAACCGCCTATGCGCCGCCCGCCGCCCTGCTCGCGCTGATCATCATCACTATTGCGAGCGTCGCACTTCTGCCCAACGCCCAGCAGATCATGGCGCTGTACCGCCCGGCGGTGAACTATGGCGAATGGGCCGACGCCAATCACGCGCCGTTGATGTGGCGGTGGCGTCCGAATACCACAGGGATCGTTTTCGCCGGTGTCACGCTATTTCTAGCGGTGATGTTTATTCAGCGCGGCCAGGCCGTGTTCCTCTACTTCAACTTCTGAGCCGATGCGCCGTTTCCGCTGGGGGCTGACACTGGCGGCGATCATCGCTGTCGCAGGCTTCGTCGCGGGCATTGCGAGCGCCCTGCCCGACGATCCGTATATGCGGTTTGCGACGCTCGATCATACCATCCAGAACCGTGTCCGCTGGATTTACGAGCGGATCTGGTTCGATCCTGCCCCGATCGATGTCGCGATAATCGGCCCGTCCCGCAGCGGCGCGGGGGTATCGTCGCCGCGCCTCGAGGCCGACCTTGCCGCGACGGGGCACCCGCTGCGGACGGTCAACTTCTCGCTCCCTGAAAACGGGCGCGACCTCAATTGGGTCATTCTCGAGCAGCTGTTATCCACCAAACACCCGCGCTTGGTAGTCATCGGCGTCCTCGAAAAGCCAAGCCGGTTCGGGCACCCGGCGTATAAATACGTTGCCCCGGCGATCGACGTCATCGATCCTGCCTATTTCGGCAACCTCAACTATTTGTCGAACCTGATCTATCTGCCGTACCGCCAGCTTCGTCTGACCGCGGCGCGGCTGCTGCCCGGCGCATTCGACCTGCCGACGCGGTTCGATCCGGCGCACTATCGGGGGAGCAACGACGACACGACACGGTCGTTTCAGGCCGCCGACGGCCACGTCGTCGACCGCGATCACCGCGTCGATAAGGCCAATCTCGATGCGCAAGTCGCTGACTTTGAACGCGGCATCCGCCCGCCGCTGCTCGGGACGACCGGACGCGATATCGAGTTTGGCGACGACCGGACCTATGTGGCGCGGATGGCACGGCTGGCGCACGCGCACGGTGCGCGGGTCGCATTTCTATTCCTGCCCTATTACACCGGCCCCGCAGCGGTCCAGGAAGTGGCTCATTACGCCCGGTTCGGCCCGCTGCTCGACGGGTCGTTTGTCGCCAATCACGATGAATGGTACTCGGATGTCGCGCATCTGAACCACGAAGGCGCGATCGTCCTGACCGATTGGCTCGCGCCGCAGGTCGCTCGCCTGACCGAGGACGCCCGATGACCCCTGCCCCCGCCATCCTCCATCACGTCGGCATCGTCGTTCCCGACGAAGACGAGATGGCGGCGATGATGGCGACGCTCGGGTTAGTCGAGGACTATCGCGGCTACGTTCCAGAATTCTTTGCGCTCTGCGTCTTCACGAAGGCCAATGGCGCATCGCCTGTCGAGTTCGTCATCCCCGATGGCGGCCCGCTGCTCAAGTTCAACAAGGGGATGGGCGGCCTCCACCACCTCGCCTATTTGACCGATAGCCTAGACGCCAAGGCTGCCGACCTCGCTGCAAACGGAATGCGCTTTATCGCCGATACCCATGTCAAAGGCGCCGGACCGTTCCGGTGCAACTTCCTTAGCCCGATCTACACGCGCGGGCTGACGGTCGAATATATCGAACTGGTCTAGGCACGCTTGTGGTCGAAATTCTCACCAGCGCGGC
>JAYTXW010000217.1:0-5783 GCA_043742745.1 Sphingomonadaceae bacterium | reverse complement strand
CCCGCCGATACGGAATTGATCGCGACACTTGCCGCCGCGCGAGCCGACGGGCGCTTCGTCGCAACGGGGCGGGTCCACCCGAACGAATCACGACTCGGCCCCGGAACTTCGCCGGTCGCGCGGATCGTCGCCGCCGCTGCTGCCGGCAACGACCCCGACCCGGACGATCTCGCAACCACGACCGACTGCGGCTGGACGCCGGAATATGTCGACGCAATGGCGCGAATGCTGGCGCTGACAGCCGCCGCCGACCTGACGATCGCGACGGGGCGACTGTTGACGGGCAGCGAGGTCGCGCGGGTCGCCGCCGCCTATTTCGGACGAACGACTCCACCCGCGATCGTGACCGCGAGGCACGACGTCGTTCCGAGTCCCGGCTTTCCTGGCTGGCGCGCAATCACAATCGACGACGATCTTGTGACGGTGCTGTGCGAGGGGGCGTCGACGGCCTAACTACGCGCGTATTTGTCCTCGAAGCGAACGATGTCGTCCTCGCCAAGATATGGTCCGCACTGGACTTCGATTAGATGGAGCGGGACTTTGCCAGGGTTCTCAAGCCGATGCTGCGCGCCTGCCGGAATATAGGCTGATTGGTTTTCGCTCACGATCCGCTCGACACCGTCGATCGTGACCAAAGCAGTGCCCGAGACGACGACCCAGTGCTCAGACCGATGGTAATGCATTTGTAACGAAAGCTGTGCTCCAGGCTTGACCACGATCCGTTTGGTCTGAAACCGCTCGCCCGAATCGGTCGTCTCGTAGGTACCCCATGGTCGGTGCACGACAGGCTGCGTTGTGTGGCGCGTGCTGCCGCGCGCGACTAATTCATCGACGACGGCGCGAACTTCCTGCGATCGTTGACGAGGGATGACAAGAACCGAATCGCGCGTGGAAACTACGACCAGATCGGCGATTCCAACTATGGCTACTGCTGGACCATTCTCGACCCGAACTAAGCAATTGGCGCTGTCAATTGCAACAACGTCACCAAATAATGCGTTACCAACTTGGTCGCGAGGCGCAATTTCCCACAGCGCTCCCCATGAGCCGACGTCCGACCAGCCCCATGTCGACGCGGACCAACGCTGCGCGGTCTGTCCGCTCCATAACGGCATAGTCGACCGAAATATTCGGGCAGGCGAGGAACGCCGCCCGGTCGGGCCGGACAAAAACGCCGTCGTCGACAGCGCCGGCCATTGCGGCGGTCGCCGCGGCAGCAACGTCAGCGGCCTGTGCCTTGAGTTCGCTCAGGTAGCGATCGGCGCGGAACAAGAAGATGCCGCCGTTCCACAAATGCTTGCTCCCGGCGACGAACGCTGCCGCTGCCGTCGCATCGGGTTTTTCGACGAAGCGCGTGACGTGCTCGACCCCGTCGATGCCTTCGACGGCCGGTCCGGCCTCGATATAGCCATAGCCGGTCTCGGGCCCGGCCGGAGCGATGCCGAAGGTGACCAGCCACCCGGCGGCGGCGGCACGAACGCCGATCGCAACCGCGCCCCGGAAGGCATCGGGATCTCTGATGACATGGTCCGATGGCACCACCAGCAGCAGTGCTCCGGGGTCGCGCCTAACCGCCTGATGCGCGGCCAGCGCGATCGCCGCCGCAGTGTTGCGCCCGGCCGGCTCGAGGATGATCGCCGCCGGCGTCAGGCCGATCTCGACAAGCTGGTCGGCGATCAGGAAACGATGGTCCTCGCCACCAACGATGATCGGCGCGGCGAACGCCGGTCCGGCAAAGCGCGCGACTGTCGCCTGCAACATCGACCGGTCACAAGCGATCGGCAGCAGTTGTTTGGGATGCAGCGCCCGTGACACCGGCCACAGCCGCGTGCCGGAACCACCCGACAGGACGACGGGGGTGATCATAATTCCTGACGCGTTCACGATCTTCTCCTCTGCCCGACCATGTGGTTTCCCGACGGATGTACGGAGCCATACGGCGAGACGAGGCCGTTGTCCGCCCCTAGCCCGCATTATTCACCGGGCGGTCTGTTTTGGGCTAGCGGACGTAGCTTAACTTGCCGATTTGGTGTAGAGAAAGGTTGTTTAGACGACCCTCTGACCCCGGACAGAAAGTGCCACGCCCGCGATGGTCTGGGACAGCGTTTCTGGTTTTGGATTCCCAGCCATTTGCGCCAAGAAAGTGACGGCGGCGTTCGATGGCGGGCGGCTGACATCGGACGGGGGCGTGATGCTGCTGGCGCAGGCGGAGCGCCGGATAGGGATTGCCGGGCGCCTTGCCGGTTGCATCGCGGATCCCCGCGACCAGAGCTGTGTCGTCGATAGTCTGGCCGACATCCTGCGGGCCCGGATCCTGGCGATCGCCTGTGGCTACGAGGATGCCGACGATCTCGATCATCTGCGCCACGATGCCGGCTTCAAGCTGGCGGTGGGCAAGCTGCCGGGCGGCGCCATCGGCCTGGCGAGCTGACCGACGACGAGCCGCTGCAAGAACGCCCCGACAACCCGCGAGCTGGTGCGGATGATGGACGTCACGGTCGACCTTTATAGCTCCAGCTATCCCGCCCCGCCGGCGGCGGTGACGCTCGACATCGACGAGACGGTCGACGTCGTCCACGGCGGCCAGCAGCTCTCGTTCTGGAATGGCCACTACGGCGAGCGCTGCTTCCTGCCTATCCATGTCTACGACACCGCGACCGGGCGGCCGGTGGCGATCTTGCTACGCACTGGCAAGACGCCGTCGGGCGTCGAGATCGCCGGCCATATCCGTCGGCTGCACCGGGGCATCGAGAAGCGCTGGCCCGACACTCGCATCACCCTGCGCGGCGACGGCCATTATGGCCGCCCCGAGATCATGGCGTGGTGCAAAGCCAACAAGGTCGATTACGTGTTCGGGCTTCCCGGCAACCGGACGCTGCACGCCGATCCCGTCATCGTCGCCGCCGCCGACGCAGTCTGTGTTGATCGTGCCACGCGCGCAGAGCCTATGCTGCGCCGCTATGCCGAGACCTCCTATGCCGCCAAAAGCTGGGGCAATCCTGGCCGGCGTGTCGTTGCGCGCATCGAGGCCAGCACGATAGGGCTCGATATCCGCTTTGTCGTCACCTCGCTGAAGGCCGGCAGTGCCGAACATATCTACGACACGCTCTATTGCGCCCGCGGCCAGGCCGAGAACCTCATCCAGCTGCACAAGGCTCAGTTGGAGAGTGACCGTACCTCCTGCCGCTCGGCCAATGCCAACCAGATGCGGCTGTTCCTCCACACCGCCGCATACTGGCTGATGTGGACCGTCCGCGAGGCGTTGCCGCAAACCGCTGCGCTCAGGATCGCCGAGTTCGCCACCATCCGCCTGCGGCTGATCAAGGTCGGCGCCCGCGTTGTCGAGACCGCCACCCGTGTCCGCATCGCGTTCGCCAGTGCCTGCGATGCGGCGCTGTTCCGCCAAGTCGCCGTCAGCTTGCGCGCCGCCAGCCCATAGCCGTCGCGGCCGTGCCGCCGATCAAACCCACCCCCGCAACACCGCAAGCTCCCGAAATCGCGCCGTTCCCCGCGCCACCAAAAACTGTGCCCCGCTGCGGTCGCTGAACTGAAAATCCGGGTCGGCAATGCCCTCGCCGGAAAACTCATGAATAAGGCGCGCTAAGCCCCTCGGGCCCCGCTCACCCCCGCCCCCATGTGCAGCGCCGTCGCCACCCCGTCCGCTACTCGGAACACCGTCCCCTGCGGCGCGTCGTCGGCGAGCGTTACGCCTTCGAATGCGCGCCCGCCCGCTAGCAGTCCGCGCAAGACCCGCAGCGTGATGCCATGGCTGATGGCGAGCGCGACTCGTGCCGGGTCGAGGTCGGCGAGCCACGCCTGTAGCCGCGCGGCGATCGCCGGATAATATTCCCCCTCCGGCGGGGCGACATTGAACGCGCGCGCGTCGGGGCAGATGATCGGGCCGTGTTCGGCGACGATGTCGGCGTAGCGGCGGCCTTCCCAGCGGCCGACGTCGATCTCGAGCAGGCGCGGGTCGGTGCGGATGTCGAAGAAGTCGCGGCCAAGGTGTTCAGCGACGATCGCCACCGTTTGCAGCGTTCGTCCGGCGGGCGATGCCCAGATGTCGATGTCGGCCCCGGGGCCGAAATGCGCAGCGATCGCGACCCCCATCGCCTCAGCTTGGGCGATGCCGGTGCGCGTCAGCGGCGTGTGGGCCATATTCCCCTGCATTCGCGCCCCGGCATTGTAGACTGTTTCGGCGTGGCGGGCGAGATACAGGAGCATTGCCGTGCCCTAGCCGAACCCGCTAGGGCAACGCCATGGGCAAGATTTTCGACTCCGCCGCCGCCGCGCTCGACGGGCTGCTGTTCGACGGCATGACGATCGTCGCCGGAGGCTTCGGCCTGTGCGGCATCCCTGAAAAATTGATCGCGGCAATCCACGCCAGCGGGGTCAAGGACCTGACACTCGTGTCGAACAACGCGGGGGTCGACGGCTTCGGCCTCGGCGTTCTCCTCGAGAGTCGCCAGGTGAAAAAGGTGATCGCGTCGTACGTCGGCGAGAACAAGGAGTTCGAGCGGCAGTATCTTGCCGGGGAGCTCGACCTCGAATTCTCGCCCCAGGGCACGCTTGCCGAACGCATTCGCGCCGGGGGGGCGGGCATCGCCGGATTTTACACCAAAACAGGGGTTGGCACGAAAATCGCCGAGGGCAAGGAACACAAGGATTTCGCGGGCGCGACGCACATCCTCGAAACTGGCATCTTCGCCGACCTGGCGATCGTCCATGCGTGGAAAGGCGACCCCTACGGCAATCTCGTCTACCGGAAGACAGCACGCAATTTTAACCCTAACGTCGCCACGGCGGGCAGGGTGACAGTGGCCGAGGTCGAGCACCTCGTCGACGCCGGGGCGCTCGACCCCGACGGCATCCACACACCGTCGGTCTACGTCCAGCGGGTCGTCCTCGGCCATGACTTCGAGAAGCGGATCGAGCAGCGGACTGTCCGCCAGAGGGAGGCTGTCTGATGCCCCAAAATGCCAAGGGCTGGACCCGCGACGAGATGGCGGCGCGCGCCGCTGCGGAGCTGAAGGACGGTTTCTACGTCAACCTCGGCATTGGGATGCCGACGTTGGTGGCGAATCACATCGCGCCCGGCATCGACATCACGCTCCAGTCGGAAAACGGGATGCTCGGGATGGGGCCGTTCCCGTTTGCGGGCGAGGAAGACGCTGACCTGATCAACGCTGGCAAGCAGACGATTACCGAGCTTCGCCGGACGAGCTATTTCAGCTCCGCCGACTCGTTCGCGATGATTCGCGGCGGACACATGGACCTGTCGATCCTCGGCGCGATGGAGGTTGCCCAAAACGGTGACCTCGCCAACTGGATGGTTCCGGGCAAGATGATCAAGGGCATGGGCGGGGCGATGGACCTTGTCGCCGGGTGCAAGCGGATCGTCGTCCTGATGGAGCACAACGACAAGACCGGCGGCCACAAGTTCCGCCATGCGTGCACCCTGCCGCTGACGGGGTCGAACGTCGTCGACGTGGTCATCACCGACCTTGCGGTGTTCGTACGCGCCGATCGCAGGGGCGCGCCGTTCAGGCTGGTCGCGCTGGCGGACGGGGTGACGATCGACGAGTTGCGATCGCGGACGGGAGCAGCGTTCGTCGAATAACACCTCTGCCATTTTTAGGAGAGGGCGGGTCCCGCGCCTACTTCGCGCAGGAGGGTGGGGGACCTGGCATGCGGCAGAAAGCCAGACCCCTCGCCGGCCTCTCCTCAAATGGGAAAGGCAAAGGAAGGATGAACATTCTGACGACCGACGCCCTGTCCCCGGA
>JAYTXW010000216.1:0-3730 GCA_043742745.1 Sphingomonadaceae bacterium | reverse complement strand
TCCCGACAAGCCCGGCGTCGTCGCGGCGATCTTCGGCGCGCTGGCCGACGCGCAGGTCAACGTCGACATGATCGTCCAGAACATCGCCTATGTCGCGGGGACGACCGACGTTACCTTCACCGTCCCGCGCACCGAGCTCGCGCTGAGCGAGGATGTGCTGGCGAAGGCAAAGGGCGAGATCGGGTACGCCAGTGTCACCAGCGACGCGGCGGTGGCGAAAATCTCGGTCGTCGGCGTCGGGATGCGAAGCCACGCGGGCGTCGCGGTGACGATGTTCCGTGCGCTCGGCGACCGCGGCATCAACATCCAGGCGATCACGACGAGCGAGATCAAGATCAGCGTGCTAATCGCGGAGGAATATACCGAGCTTGCCGTGCGGGTGCTGCACACCGCCTATGGGCTGGACGCGACGTGACCCGCCTCGACCACCTCTCGGCCCGGGGCCGCGATTTTCTGGGCAGCCGCCACGCGATCATGGCGGGGGCGATGACGTGGGTCAGCGAGCGGACCCTCGTCAGCGCGATCAGCAACGCGGGCGGGTTCGGCGTCATCGCGTGCGGGGCGATGCCGCCGCACATCCTCGACGCCGAGATCGCCGCGACGAAGCTGCTCACCGACCAGCCGTTCGGGGTCAATCTCATCACCCTCCACCCGGCGATGGACGAGCTGATCGACATTTGCGGACGCCACGGCGTCAGCCACGTCGTCCTCGCGGGCGGGCTGCCTTCGGGCGCGGCGATCGCGCGGATCAAGGACACAGGGGCAAAGCTGATGTGTTTCGCGCCGACGGCGGGCCTTGCAAAAAAGCTGGTGCGCTCGGGCGTCGACGCGATCGTCATCGAAGGCAGCGAGGCGGGCGGCCACATCGGGCCGGTGTCGACGAGCGTTCTCGCGCAGGAAATCCTCCCCGTCGTCACCGATGTGCCGGTGTTCGTCGCGGGCGGCATCGGGCGTGGCAGTGCGGTCGCGGCGTACCTCGAAATGGGGGCGAGCGGGGTGCAGTTGGGCACGCGCTTCGCCGCCGCGACCGAGAGCGTCGCCCACGCCAATTTCAAGCGCGCCTTCGTCCGTGCATCGGCGCGCGACGCCGTTGCCAGCGTGCAACTCGACCCGCGCCTGCCGGTGATTCCCGTCCGCGCGCTGAAGAACGCCGGCAGCGAAGCCTTTGCCGCGAAGCAACGCGAGGTTGCCAACGCGGTCGACGCGGGCACGCTGACCCTCGCCGAGGGGCAACTCGCGATCGAACATTATTGGGCGGGGGCGCTGCGCCGTGCGGTCGTCGACGGCGATGTCGACTCGGGCTCGCTGATGGCGGGCCAATCGGTCGGCATGGTGACCGAAATCGCTCCCGTCGCCGACATCATCGCCGAACTGGTGCGCGATGCGGAAGCCGCGCTGGCCGGGCGCGACTAATAATGCCCCCCATCTCCCCAGCCCGGGCCATTCTCCGAAGCTTGCACGACGTCATGGCGTCGAAGACGAGCGCGCAGGCGAAGTTGAACGCCGTCGTCGCGGTCGTCGCCGAACAGCTCGATAGCGAGGTTGCGTCGATCTATTTGCTCCGCGACGGCGTCCTCGAACTGTTTGCGACCAGGGGCCTCGCGCAGGCGGCTGTCCACGTCACGCGGCTGGCGATGGGTGAGGGGCTGACCGGGGTGATCGCGGCGACGCGCGAGCCGTTGAACCTCGCCGAGGCGCGCGCGCATCCCGACTTCGCGTTCAAGCCCGAGACGGGGGAGGAAATCTTCCACTCGTTCGCCGGCGTCCCGATCGTCCGCCGCGAAGCGTCGGTCGGCGTGTTGTGCGTCCAGCACGCCGACCCCCGCCAATATGCCGAAGTCGAGATCGAGGTCCTCCAGACCGTCGCGATGGTCCTCGCCGAACTGATCGCCGGGGCGGGGCTGATCGACGATGTCGCGGCGGCGAAGGCGCGGCGCGCCGCCAGCGGTCCGGTCCGCCTGCCGGGGCTCAAACTCGTCGACGGCCTCGCCCGCGGCACCGCCGTTTTCCACCAGCCGCGCGTCGTCGTCGAACACACCGTCGCCGAGGACATCGAGGCCGAGCGCGCCCGCGTCTACGGCGCGTTCATCCGGATGCGCGAGCAGATCGACGGCATGGTCAAGCAGGCGGACTTTGCGGGCGGCGATTCGGCTGAGGTTCTCGAAACGTACAAGATGTTCGCCTATGACGAAGGCTGGTCGCGGCGGATCAACGAGGCGATCGACACCGGGCTGACCGCCGAAGCGGCGATCGAGCGCGTCCAGGCGCGGACGCGGGCGAAGATGCGGTCGATCCCCGACCCGTACCTGCGCGAGCGGCTGATCGACCTCGACGACCTGTCGAACCGGCTGATCCGCATCGTCTCCGGCCAGCTTGGCAGTGCCGCGAGCGCGGGGCTGCGCGGCGATACGATCGTCGTCGCACGCAATCTGGGACCCGCCGAACTCCTCGAATACGACCGCCGCTACTTGCGCGGCGTCGTGCTGGAGGAAGGGTCGTTGACCGCGCACGTCACGATCGTCGCGCGGGCGATGGGCGTTGCGGTCGTCGGGCGCGTCCGCGATCTGTGGACGACGATCGCCGACGGCGACGAACTGCTGGTCGACGGCGCGGCCGGTGCCGTCCTCGTTCGCCCGACGTCCGCGACGATCAAGACATTTTCGGCGACGAGTGCGCTCAAGGCGAAGCGGCTCGCCGCCTATGCCAAGCTCCGCGACCTGCCCGCAACGACGCGCGACGGCACGCGGATCACGCTGATGATGAACGCCGGGCTGCAAGGCGACGCGGCCGCGCTCAACGACACCAATGCCGACGGCATCGGGCTGTTCCGCACCGAATTCCAGTTCCTCGTGTCGGCGACGCTGCCCCGGCGCGAGCGGCAGACGGCGCTGTACAAGTCGGTGCTCGACGCCGCTGGCGATCGCCCGGTCGTCTTCCGCACCGTCGACATCGGCGGCGACAAGGCGGTGCCGTATATGCACAACGGCGACCACGACGACGAAAATCCGGCGATGGGTTGGCGCGCGCTCCGCCTCGCGCTCGGGCGCAGCGGGTTGATGAAGGTCCAGGCGCGCGCGCTGCTCGAGGCCGGGGCGGGGCGGACGGTCAACATCATGTTCCCGATGGTCAGCGAGCCGTGGGAGTTCGACGCCGCGAAGGCCATCGTCGAGGACCAGCGCGCGTGGTTGACGAAGTCGGGACGGGCGCGCCCGACGCGGGTCGCCTATGGCGCGATGCTGGAGGTTCCCGCGCTCGCCGAAACGCTCGACGTCCTGTTGCCCAAGGTCGATTTCCTGTCGATCGGAACGAACGATCTGACCCAATTCCTGTTCGCCGCCGACCGCGCCAACCCCGCGCTTGCCGACCGCTATGACTGGCTGTCGCCCGCGATCCTGCGTTTCCTGCGCCGCGTCGTCACCCAGTGCGCCGATGCCGGCGTCCCGGTGACCGTCTGCGGCGAAATGGGCGGACGCCCGCTGGAGGCGCTCGCGCTGATGGCCATTGGCGTCGAGCGCCTGTCGATCACGCCGGCCGCGATCGGCCCGGTAAAGGCGATGGTCCGCTCGGTCAGCCTCCCTCGCGTCCGCGCCGCGATGACGACATGGCTCACCGCCGCCAACCCGACGATCCGCGCCGACCTGACCGCGCTTGCGGCGAGCGAAGGCGTTGAGGTGTAGGGTGGGCTTTCCCTGCTTCCCCTCCCGTCATCCCGGCGAACGCCGGGACCCAA
>JAYTXW010000215.1:0-3187 GCA_043742745.1 Sphingomonadaceae bacterium | reverse complement strand
GTGCCGAGCGATGCGATGAGTGCCGCGATCGAGGCACTGTCGCTGCCGCCGGCGGTGCCCGAACTACTCTTCCGCGCCGACACTGCGAGGAAGGCGCTCGTCAGTTCGCGCGTCGTCCGGCGGATGCCTTCCTGCTGGGCTTCCTTGACTGAGCGCCGCGTGAAGATTGCCCCGTACGGATAGGCGAGCGTCGTCGACCCACCAGCGCGGGCGATCAGCTCAGACAGCCGCTCGCCCTTGCGAATCGAATAAAGCCCGGGGCGCGCCACCTCGCCGGTTAACAGCACGCCGCCGCTTTCAAATTCCGGGGTCGCACCGTTGAACCGCAGATCGTCGCCGGCGCGGACGCGCGTCGTGGCAAGGACCGTGTCGCTCGTCGCTGGGATGCGCCGCAATTCGTTGCCGTGGGACACGTCGAGCGACAGATCGGAGATGTTGGGAATGACCCCCTGCGCGACGGCAGCAAGGTCACGCGCACTGATCGCGTCAGCGACCGGATACGCACCAGGCGCGCGGATCGCCCCGCCGACCGCGACCGAGTTTTCGATCAGGACAGCAAGGAGTTCGGGCTCTTCCTCGAACACCGCAGGGCAGCGTGCCGCATTGTTTACGCCGCCGCGATCGCTCGCGGTATCTGCAGTTCCGCCTTCGCCGCGCGCGAGTGCCTCGCCGCCGGTCCGGATCGTCTCATCGCCGCGCGCTGAATTGCGGATTCCGCCGCCGATCGCGATGTCGCTTTGACCGGCGCGCTCGACGACGAAGGCACCGCGCGTGACCACGTCGAAGCGCGCCGATTTGGTGTCGCTGACCAAGATTTCGAGGCGAACGAGCGACCGGCATTCCGTATAGGGATTGGGCTGCCCCAGCACGATCCGGCGAACCGGGATCGAATTGAGAAAAGCGATGTCCGACCGGCTGAAGACGTACAGCCGGTCGTCGCTGCGGAGGGCAACGCCCGGGCGGCTTCGCAGCGCGGTGATGAGGTTAACCGGCTGGAACACCCGCGCGGCCGTTTCCAAATCGCGCCGGATAAGGACGGCCATCGGCAAATAGGTGTCGAAGCGCAGGTCGGCGATCGGCCCCAGGAGGTCGGCGACGGTCGGCGTCGCGACCAATGGGCGCGGGCCGGGGTTTTCGACGTAGCCGCGCAGCGCGACCCGCCCGGTCGCTCCTCCGGCGCTGCCGCTAACGAGCTGGATTGCATCGCCTGGTTCAATCCGGCTCGACAGGCTGACCGCGCGGATGAACGTCTCCGCGCCGCCGGCCGAGATGCGGCTGATTGCCAAGGTATTGCCGCGCGGGCGGAGCGCACCACCGGCGTAATCGAGGACCGCGCCGACACTTGTACCGCGTCTGATTTCGTAGATGCCCGGTCGCGCAACGGCGCCCGCAACCGCGACGGTGTCGCCGATAACGGGCACGATAATCCGGTCGCCGTCGCGCAGACGAAGCGCCGGGGGCGTACCGATGCCGATCAACCCGTACAGGTCGACGCTGACCCCGCCGCCGGCGCGGACAACGCGGACATTGCGGAGGCTGCCTGACCGGCGCACGCCGCCGGCAAGTGCAAGCGCCGCGCCGACGTCGGCCATCGACGTCAGGTTATACTGGCCCGGACGGTCGACTTCGCCGCCGACGAACACAGTGATTGCGCGGACCGAGCCAAGCGAGACGAAAACTTCGGTCCCAAGCAAAGTACGCTTGGTCGCTGCCTCGAGTTCGCGTCGTATCGATCCGAGCGACCGTCCGGCGGCGTAGATCGGCGGCAGCGCGCCGACGACAACCCGGCCCTCGCGGTCGACGCGAATGGTGCGGCTATCGTTCGTTCCCCCTTGGAACTGGATAACGAGGTCGTCACCGACGCCGACGACATAAGAGTCGCTGACGGCCCCGGTCAGGGTGCCGGGGGTGCCGCGTTGCGCCGAACGAAAGAGATCGTACCCGAATTGGCGGAGCGTCGGGTCAGATAAACGATTGCGAAATTCGCGCTCGACCGGTGACGCTGAATAAAGACGATCGAGTTGCTGACGCGATTGTTCACGGCGAAGCGACTGTTCCTCATCGGTATCAACCCGAACGCCGGGGGTTAAACCTTCGCCGCCATTATTCGAAGTCCCTCGATCGGCAGTGCGCGCGGTGTCGAGGGGATTGGATGCTGCCGTGTTTGCGCTTCCTGCCCCAAGTTGCCCCTGAAGCTGCTGCAGAACACGGGGATCGATGCTTTGAGCAAGGACGGGAGCAGCCAGGCAAGCGAGCAAAGTCGCTGCGGCCAATCCACGCCGCGTTACCATCCAAACCCCCAAGACCATCGTCGCACCGCCTACACCGACTGCGGCGGGTTTACGCAGCACGATTTCGCGCGTCAAACGCCTTCATTCACCGCGAGACCGCAACTTCGACCGTTCGATCTGCGCGCGCGAGCAACGCCCGTGCTGCAACTCGGTGCGGCGCATCGGCATCAAACAGCGCGGCGTCGGCATGCGCAACGCGTGCGCCGATGGTGCCCATGCCCTGCGTCCCAATCGACGGCACAAACCATAACAACATCGTCGTACCAATGAAGACGGTGGGGACACGCAGGTTCATTAACAAACATCCGGTTACGGTGTCGTCCGACGTCCCACCCCAAAGACCCTATAGCCACGAAACGTTTCAAGCTTGTGAACAATACGCCCCACCCAGTGCTACCAAGCAGCAATTGTTCCATTGAGGCGCGCTTTCACGCCGTCGTGCCCCGAATTTACGACGAAGCGAGCCTCACATGGTCGCGATAATCGGCAGCGAGACCGCGCGTCAGCGCCCCAACCTCGAACCGCCACGGGCCAATTTCAGCGAGCGGAGTGACTTCGGCAGCGCTGCCGGTCAAAAAAGCCTGTTCAAATCCGACAAGCTCCTCGGGCCAGATTGCCCGTTCGACGACCTCGATCCCACGCTTTGCTGCCAAGGCGATCACTGTGCGCCGGGTGATGCCATCGAGGAAACAATCGGGCGTCGGCGTGTGCAGCACACCGTCCTTGAGGAAAAAGATGTTCGCCCCGGTCGCTTCGGCTACCTGCCCGCGCCAGTCGAGCATAAGCGCATCGTCATATCCGGCATCGGTCGCGGCGTGCTTCGACAACGTGCAGATCATATACAGCCCCGCCGCCTTCGACCGCGTCGGCGCGGTGTATGGCGCCGGACGCCGCCA
>JAYTXW010000214.1:0-1552 GCA_043742745.1 Sphingomonadaceae bacterium | reverse complement strand
GGGGAAGTCGTGGAGGATCGCGACGTCGGCTACCGGCTGGGTCCCGCCGAACGCGCGGCGGACTTTTGCAAACTCAGTGCCCACCTGCGCCGCCTCGGCGTACACCGGCTGCGGACGCCCGCCCGCATTGGTCAGCGCGCCGTGGAACTGTTCGATACCGCCGAGGCTCGGACGCCACGGCCAGAAAGCGTAGCCGTCCGCTCCGCGGGCGACCGCGTGCCACGCCATCGCGCGCACGTCGCCCCTGGGCATCGTGTAATTGCGGTCTTGCCAGCTGGTGCTGCCAGGTGCGGACGGATCGCGTCAATCTGGACCTGCTGGTAGAAGCGCCATTGCTCGCTGAAGAAGCGCATCCAGTCGAGGTAAAGCGAGGGGCTGTCCCGAGCGTCGGGGATGGGGACCTGGTTCCAGTCCGAATAAGCGAGGCTCCACGGCGCGCCGACATAGGCCGTGTTGAAGGCATGGAGCGTGCGGTGCTTTGCCTGCAACCACCGTTGGAAACGCCCGCGCGTCTCATCGTCGAACGTCGCGCGGCCATATTCATTGTCGATCTGAAACCCGATCACTGCGGGGTTGCGCCCGTATCGCTCGGCCATCATCACGGCAATCTGGCGCGCCTTCTGGCGGACAGGGCGCTGCCGACGGAGAATTGCCGTCGTCCGCCGTGACGCGCGCGCGCGCCGTTCGCCTCGACCGCAAGGATTTCGGGATATTTCGCGCTCAACCACGCCGGTGGCGCCGCCGTCGGCGTGCCGACGACGACCCGCAACCCATGCGCGGCGGCATAGGCGATCGCGTGGTCGAGCCAATCCCAGTGGAAGTGCCCTTCCTGTGGCTCGATCGTCGACCAGGCGAATTCTGCGATACGAACGAAGGTAAAGCCGCCGTCGTGCATGAGCGTGAGGTCGGCGTCCCACGTGCTTTCGGGCCATTGCTCCGGATACCACGCGGTACCGTATTCGAGCGGTTGGACTGCCGACCGCGCGGGCGGTTCAGCCCGCGCAGCGCTGCCGTACGTCGCCAGGATCGCGGCAACGACGACCGCCGTTCCTCTGCCCCGGGCAGCAACCCTCAGCGCCGCGCGTGGGGCACTCTTCGGGCCGTCGCACCCCGGTCGCATCTACCCGCGATCAGCCTGCGCGAGCACGGCGACTTCGTCAAAGATCGTCCACTCCTCGACAACGACTGGGCCCGCGAGGCGCAGATGCGTCATGCCCATGACCGCGACGCCACGTCCGGCGGGAACGTCGCCAAGCAGCCCGCCGGAGCGGGTCGTCCCTTCGAGCAGCCAGCGAACGGCGACGATCAGCCCGTCGGTTGGAACTGTCAGGTAAACTTGGCTGAGGTCAAACGGCCCCTACCCCACCTTTGCGCTCACGCCGCGGCGCTAGCCGCCGCCCACTTCTGGTGGGCTTCGCCTCGGACGAGGCGCAGGGTCGGTCGGGATACGAGATGGGGCTGGAGGTTGAACGTATTGTAGACGGCCGCGTGGGTGGCGAGGAACCGTTGGGCTGAGCCCTGTGATTTGAACTTCTGCTGTTTTCGCTCGCGT
>JAYTXW010000213.1:0-7371 GCA_043742745.1 Sphingomonadaceae bacterium | reverse complement strand
CGTCGAGGATGGGACGGTCGGCATCGCGCAGGCGGCCATAGACCTCCGCCAGTTCGTCATCGTTTGTGACCTGGATACCCAGATGTTCGATGCCCCGCGTCGCATGGCTGGCCGAGATCGCAAAGTTGAGCCGAGGATCAACGAGCATCCACTTGGAATAATCGTCCTTGGCGATGGTCGGCGCGGTGCCGAACAGGGCGCTGTAAAACTTGGTCGTCGACGCCAACGTGGACGTGCATTCGCTTCATGCGGCTTTCTTTTCGCTGTCGGGGATCGCGCACGGCACGCCGCCGCAGCAGTTTTCCGTGAGGTACGCGATAAGCGCAGTCATCGCGTCGAAGTCGGCGGTGTAGAACAGGTGCCGCCCGTCACGGCGGCGAGCGATAAGGCCCGCGCCGACGAGTTGCGCAAGGTGGAACGACAGCGCCGAGGGCTGCATCCCCAGTGCATCCGCCAACGCCCCCGCCGCGACGCCGACCGGTCCGGCCTGCACGAGCGCGCGAAACGCCGCAAGGCGATGCGTCTGCGCCAACGCAGCGAGGGCGATGACGGGGTCGCTCATCCTTCAACAGTCATTGAAACGATGACCGGCGTCAAGCCACATCGTTGACGCCATCAGTGGGGTTACAACGACTTCAGCCGCACCTCGATCAAGCCGCAACCGCAATATCTGCTGTCCTACAGGCAAGCAGCCTGTCAGTAGTTTCAGCTACGGCTCGGATGGATTCAGGCGAAAATATCGCTGCGATGGATCTCAGCCCCGACCTGATCGGACCGCTTTTCTAGGCCGAGAGACAGACGCGACAATCGTGGGCGTCACCGTGAACTTATTGTCGCGTTCGTGCAGTAGTTAATTATTTGGGTTGGTCTGCGGGGCAGTCGTCGGGCGCGCCGACACCTCATTGGACTAAAGTCGGTGTTCGACCGCCGACTCGACGGCGGCAGGGTCGGTCTTAGGACCGCAGCGCCTCGATCGGGCTGAGTTTTGCCGCGCGGGTCGCCGGGTACCAGCCGAAGAAGATGCCGATCGACGCTGACACGGCGAAAGCAGTGACCACCGCGCTGACGGTGACACTGGTGTCGAAGCCGATGACCCCGCTGAGGGCGGTCGCGACCCCAGTGCCGATTGCTACGCCGATGCCGCACCCGAACAGCGACAGCATCAGCGCCTCGAGGAGGAACTGGAGGCGGATCGCCGCGCGACTTGCCCCGATCGCCATACGGATGCCGATCTCGCGGGTCCGCTCGGTGACCGACACCAGCATGATGTTCATGATGCCGATGCCGCCGACAATGAGGCTGATCGACCCGATCGCTGCCAGCAACAGCGAGATCAACCCAGTCGTCTTCGATAACGTGTCGGTCACTGCAGTCAGGTTGTTGACGGTGAAATCGTCCGGTGCGCCGGGTTCGAGGTGATGAACGCGGCGGAGAACGACGCTTATCCGGTCGCTGACGGCGTCGAGGTTTTCTGCGTCGTCCACCCCGACCGAGATCGAGCGGATCGACCGCCGGAAGGCGTTGCCCTGCAACTGGCGCAGCGCCGTCGTCAGCGGTACAATGATGACATCGTCGCGATCTGCTCCACCAAAGCCTTGGCCCCGTGTCGCCATGATGCCGATGATGGTAAAGCTTGTCCCTTTGATGCGGACACTCGCCCCCATTGGGTCATTAGCTCCGAATAATTTATCGGCTGTGGTGTGCCCGAGGATCGCGACGCGCCCGGCGGCGCGGTCCTCCATGTCGTTGAATGCTCGCCCTGTGTCGGGACGCCAGTCGTTGACGATGAAATAGGCAGGCGTGGTCCCGACGACGGTCGTCGCCCAGTTTGCCGCGCCTGCGACCGCCTGAAGCGGAATCTGGGTCGTCGGCGCGGCGGCGACGACGTTCTTGAGGCGAACGATCGGATCCACGTCGTCGAGCCGTAGCGTCGCGCCCGTCCCTGCGCCAGAAGCGAACCCACCCTGCTTGCTCGATCCGGCGGTGATGATCAGCAGGTTCGATCCTAAGCCCGAGATCGCACTCGAAACCTCTCTTTGCACCCCGCCACCGAGCGCCAGCATAATGATGACGGCGGCGACACCGATGATCATGCCGAGCATCGTCAGCGCCGACCTCAACCGGTTGGCGACGAGCGCCGACCACGCCTCGGCGAGCATCGCGTCGATCACAGGCTTGCCTGCCCTTCCATTCTGCTCCCTCCCCCCACCGCGCGTTCGCGCGATAGAGCGGGGAGGGTCGGGGTGGGGGATCTCGGTTTCGGCGCGGAGGCAGCGTACCCCCACCCCAGCCCTCCCCACTCTCCGGCTGCGCCGGGGGGGGAGGGGGAAATAAGATCGGTCGCCGTCACGCCGCCACCTCCGCGTGCCCGTACAATGCCGCCTCGGTCGGGGGGCCGTCGTAGAACACGCGCCCGTCCTGAATGCGGACGACGCGGTCGGTCGCGCGGGCGACTTCGGGGTCGTGGGTGACGATGACGACGGTGACGCCCTGCTCGCGGTTGAGCGATTTGAACAGCGCGAGCACCTCGGCCCCGGTCTTCGTATCGAGCGCGCCGGTCGGTTCGTCGGCGAGAAGGAGCTTCGGTTCGTTGGCCAGCGCGCGGGCAACAGCGACGCGCTGTTGCTGTCCGCCCGACAACTGCGCCGGACGCGACCGCGGTTTGTCGGCGAGTCCGACCTTCGCGAGCAGCGCCTGTGCCTTGGTCTCGCGGTCGGCCTTACCCAATCCCGAATAAACCAGCGGCAGCGCGACATTCCCCAGCGCCGACAGCCGCGGCAGTAGGTTGAAGCTCTGGAAGATGAAGCCGATCCCGCTGTTACGCATCCGCGCCAACGCGCGTTCGGACAGCGTCGCGGTGTCGGTTCCCTCGAAGCGGTATGTGCCTGTCGTCGGAGAATCGAGGCAGCCGATGATATTCATCAGCGTCGACTTGCCCGATCCGCTCGGCCCCATGATCGCCATCAATTCGCCCTCGGCAACCGTCATCGATACGCCGTGGAGGGCGCGGAAGGTGCCCGCTTCGCCGACATAGTCCTTGACCACGTCGGTGAGCGCGAGGACCGGAGCGAGGGTCGGCGTCTCGGTCACTTCTTCGCCGGGGGCGGGCCGCTCCCCGGCGGGCCGAGGGTGAGGCCCTTCTTGCCGTCTTTGCCCGCCTCGGCGGTGATGATGTGGTCGCCCGCGTGAATCTCCCCGCTGGTGACGATCGAATTTTCGGTGTCGGACGCCCCGATGCGGATGCGTCGTGGTTCGGGCGTGCTCCCGTTAAGGACGAACACCGTGAGCGTTGCGGTATCGCCGGCGCGGCGCTTGGTCGGCTTATAATCGGCCGGTTTGTAGCTGAGCGCTGCGTTGGGGATAAGCAGGGCGTCGTGATGGTCGGACACCAGGAAGGATGCGTTCGCCGTCATTCCCGGCAGCAGCGCGCCGTCGGGGTTCGCGACGCCGACGATGACCGTGTAGGTGACGACGTTCTGCTGGGTTGTCGGGTTGAGCCGGACTTGACGGACCGTGCCGGTGAACGTCCGCCCGGCGAAGGCGTCGACCGTGAAGCTGACCGTCTGGCCGATGCGGACCTTGGCAACATCGGCCTCGGCGACGGCTGCCTCGATCTGCATAGCGGTCAGGTCGCGGGCGATGGTGAATAACGTCGGCGTGCTGAACGATGCCGCGACGGTCTGACCAAGTTCGACCTGACGGCTGATGACCACCCCCGACACCGGCGAATGGATGACCGTGTAGCCAAGGTTGGTACGGTCCTGCTTGATCTGCGCGCGCGCAGCGGCGCCCTGAGCCTGAGCGCTCGCGGCCGCCTGCTGCGTCGTCTCGTAATCCTGGCGACTGATGTAATTCTGCCTGAACAGCTCGGCGGATCGCGCGGCGTTGGCCCGGGTCAACGCCATCGCTGACGTGACATTGGCCAGCGTCGCCTCGCTCGCCGCGAGCCGCGCGGCATAAACCGACGGATCAAGCTCGCACAGGACCTGCCCAACCGTTACCCGGCTGTTGTAGTCGACGTTGAGCTTCGCAACCGTGCCCGACACTTGGGTGCCGACGCTGACGACGCGGACGGGGTTGATGATCCCGTTTGCGGTAATCACTTCACGCAAGGCCCCGGTGCCGATGACCTGGGTCGTGTACGCGGCCGCCGGATCGGGACGGTGGGTCGCCTTCCAGCCAAACCATGCGGCGGCGAGCAGCCCGAGGACGAGCAGGATGATCCAGCGGCGGCGTGTCATCGTCGTTTCCTCTCGGGCGTCACCGCCGCGCCCTCATGCCGTCGACCGCATCGCCGATCTGCCCGACCGCACGCGCAAGCCGGGCCTGGGCATCGCGGACCCCGAAATCGGCGCTGACGAGCTGTTGCCGCGCGCTCGCAAGCGCGCTTTGCGCGTTGAGCAAGTCGGTGAACGTGCCGACGCCCGCCTTGAACCGCCCCTGCGCGATATCGGCGCTCGCCGTCGCGCTGTTGATCAGTTCGCGCGCCGTCGCCAGCACGGCGATCGAGGTGCTCAGCGCGGTTGCCTGCGTGTAAACGTCGAGCCCCGCCTGCTGACGCGCCTGTTCGAGCAGCGCGGTCTGGCGATCGGCCTCGGCGCGCGCCGACGCGACGCGGTACGTCCGGTCAAAGCCGTTGAACAAAGGCACCGACAGCGTCAACCCGACACTCGCGCGGTTACTGTCGGCCGCGCTGTTGGCATAGCTGAGGCTGTCTTGGACGCTGACGCCGACCGACGGTCGCGTGTCAGACCGCGCTGCGCGGACGTTCGCGAGGGCGGCGTCGCGGTTGGCGCGCGCGGTATTCAGGTCAGGGCGCAGGCGCTCGGCGTCGGCGATTAAGGTCGCAACGTCGCGTGTCAGATTATTTGCAGTGTCGAGCGACGGTGTCGGCGCGAGCGTCAGCACCGTTGTCGGCGGCTGACCGATCGCAACGGCGAGCTGCCCTGCCGCCGTCCGGGCGTTGCCCTGCGCCTGCGCCAGCGTCAGTTCAGCCTGCGCGAGCGACGTTCGCGCCTGGAGTGCATCGGCGGGCGTCGAGACGCCAGCGCGGCGCTTGCCGTCGGCAAGGTCAAACGACGACCGGTTGAACACCACCGTCGCCCGCGCTGCCGTAACCGCACCAAGACTAGCTGAGAGGCTGTTGTACGCGGTGATCGTCGTCAGCGCGACGGTCTGTGCGGTATCGGCGACTTGGGCGAGCGCCGCGCGTTGCTGCGACCGTGCCGTGTCGATCCGCGCGGCGCGTCCGCCGAAATCGAACAACAGATAGTTGAGCGCAAGGCTCGCCGATGAGCCAAGGTCGGTCGAGCCTGACGACGTAAACCGCTGCCCGGTGCGATAGTCGGTACGATTTAGTGTCGGGCCGACCGTCGCGGCCAAACTGGGCAATTCACTGCCCCGTGCGGTACCGACGTTGGCGGCGGCGGCACGGCTCGAAGCAAATGCAACTGCCGTTGCCGGGTTGGCACATAAGGCGAGATCAACGAGATCGGGCAGCGTCAGTGGGGTTAATGGCGGGGCGGTGCACGGGGCGGGCGGCGCGGGAAGAAGATGGCGCGGATCATCATACGCTGCAGCGGGAGCTGCAATCGTTAATACAATGATAAATAACGCTAAACCCACCCGCATCGTGCGCTGCACTAGTTCGAAACGTAACGGTCTCAAAATGGAATCGCCGCGCCGTCCCACGCGAAGAACCCTCCACTGTCTGCAGGGGTAAGGCGGTCGATCACCGAAAGCAGCGCCGCGGCAGAAAAGGCAGGCGTGAACAGCGCGTCGGCGGCGATGCCACGTTGGAACGGAGCGGATAGCCGCGTGGCCACTGTGCCGGGATGGAGAGCGGCAACGACGCCTAGAGGGGCGCGGCGGGCGTGTTCGATCGCGGCGGTACGGAGGAGCTGGTTCAGCGCCGCCTTGCTCGCCCGATATCCGTACCAGCCGCCGAGCCGGTTGTCACCGATCGACCCCACGCGCGCCGACAACGCGACAAACGCAGTCTTGCGGTCGATGTGGAGCTTCGGCAGGAACGACCGCGCGACGAGCGCCGGACCGATCGCGTTTACTGCAAAGCTCCGCGCAAGCCGCTCGGGATCGAGGTCGCGCAAGCTCTTCTCCGGTCCGCCGGCAGCGTCGTGGAGCATTCCAGTCGCGACGATGACGAGGTCGAGCGAACCGTCGATGCGCGCGGCGGCAGCGGCTATCGATGCGGCGTCGGTCAAGTCGAGGTCGGTGCGGGCCAGCCCGACCACCGTCCCGCGCGCGCCGAGCAGGTCGACGAACGCTGCGCCGATGCCGCCGCCGGCCCCGACGACGACGGCGCGCAAATCAGGGGCGAAACTATCGAGCACGGGCGGGCGCGCTCAATCCTTTTCCAGCGTGCATTGGAGTGGGTGCTGGTGCGCCTTGGCGAAGTCCATCACCTGAGTCACCTTCGTCTCGGCGATTTCGTAAGTGAAAATCCCGCAGATGCCGACGCCGCGCTGATGAACGTGGAGCATAACCTGCGTCGCCTGCTCGATCGTCATCCGGAAAAAGCGCTGCAGCGTAAGGACGACGAACTCCATCGGCGTATAGTCGTCGTTGAGCAGCAGCACTTTGTACAGCGCGGGTTTCGCCGTTTTTGGGCGCGTCTTGGTCGCGACGCCCGTGCCGCCGCGCCGCTCGCGGTCGTCATCGTCGTCGGGGCCGGCGTGGAAATGCGTCATCATGCGCTCGATATACGAGCGCGAGGCAGGCTGGTTCAAGGGGGGCGGTGACGCACCACAGCCGATGCCCAATAGGCAACGGGCGGAGGATTGCTCCCCCGCCCGTGCTTCGTTCAATCAATGACCAGCTTACTGGACAGGTGTAATCATCGACTTCACCTTGTCGGCAGCCACCGTGGCGCGTGCCTGCATCGGCTCGAACACTTCACCCATCAGCTTGACGACGGCTTCCGACAGCTTCGACATTTCGGCGACAGCGGCGTCGAACTGCGACTTGGCGAAGTCATTCTGGAGCTGCATCAGCTCGTTCGGCGTCTTGACCGTGGTCATCGCGCGGGCGGCAGCGGTGACTTCCTCGAACGACTTGCGGCTGAAGTCCGAAACCTGCTTGGCGATCGCTTCGATGCCGGCAGCGGCGGTCTTCGACGACGCGAGCATCGCCTCGACATTACCCTTGGCCATCGTCGACATTTCGTCCACCGACTTCATGCTCTTCTCAAGCGCTTCGCGCGATTTGGTCGCAACCTGCTCCATCGTCGCTTTGCCGGACGCCATCACGTTCTCGGTCTGGCTGGCCATCGACGTCTTAAGCTGTTCGGCACCGTGCTTCATGGCATCGGCGGCAGTGGTGTAGGCTTCGGTCATCTTGATTTCCTTCTGGGTG
>JAYTXW010000212.1:0-3379 GCA_043742745.1 Sphingomonadaceae bacterium | reverse complement strand
CGGGGAGGATCTTTCTCATACCACCAACGCCTTCGGGCGGGCGGTCGTCAGCCAGCGTGAGACCATCAGGCGGACGACGGTAACGGCGGTGAAGACGCTCGTGGCGATACCGATCGACAGGACGACGGCGAAGCCCTTGATTGGGCCCGAGCCGAACAGGAACATGATGATCGCGACGATGATGTTGAGCGAGTTCGCGTCCCAGATCGTCCGCGTCGCGTCGCGGAAACCGACTTCGACGCTGGCGATGACGCCGCGCCCCTTGCGCTGCTCCTCGCGGATGCGCTCGTTGATGAGGACGTTGGCATCGACCGCCGCGCCGATCGTCAGGACGAGGCCCGCGATGCCGGGCAGCGTCAAAGTCGCGCCCAGCACGCTCATTACGCCGATGATGAGGACCATGTTGAGGATCAGTGCCAGCACCGAATAGACGCCGAAGCGTCCGTAGGTGACGATCATCAGCAGCGCGACGGCAAGGACGGCGGTGCCCGCGGCAAGGCTGCCGGCGCGGATCGAATCTGCGCCGAGATCGGGCCCGACGGTGCGTTCCTCGACCGTTTTCAGGTCGACCGGGAGCTTGCCCGAACGGAGCAGGATGGCGAACTGGTTGGCGCTCGCCGTCGTGTAATTGCCGCTGATGATCCCCGACCCGCCGAGAATCGCGCCGTTGATGCGCGGCGCCGAGATGACCTTGTTGTCGAGGATGATCGCGAAGGGTTTGCCGATATTCTCCTGCGTCGCCTTGGCGAAGCGGCGTCCGCCGGTCGAATCGAAACGGAAGGTGACAGCGGGCGACCCATTGTCGTCCTGTCCGACCTGGCTGTCGACGAGCTGATCGCCGGTGATCATCGCGCGGCGCTTGACGATGATGCTGCCCGGCTGGTCGGCGTAGCTGAGGATCTGGTCGCCCGGCGGGGCGGTCGCGAGCGCGGGATCGGCGTCGGTATCGACGAGCTTGAATTCGAGCTTGGCGGTCTTGCCGAGCAACGCCTTCAACGCCGACGGGTCCTGCAGGCCGGGAACCTGGACGACGATGCGGTTGTCGCCCTGGCGGACGATCGTCGGTTCACGGGTGCCGAGTTCGTCGATCCGGCGGCGGATGACCTCGACCTCCTGGTCCATCACGCTGTTGGTCGCCGCCGCCAGACCGGCGTCGGTCGGGGTCAGGGTGACGCGGTTGCCGTCGATGACGGCGACGTCGACGTCGCGCTCGCCGGTCAGGTTGCCGACCGGGCGGGTAACCTTGCGCAGCGTTTCGACGGCCCGGTCGAGCTGCGTCGGGTCGATGATCGTCACCGAGACGCGGTTGCCGCTGATGCCGAGATCGCGGACCTTGACCCCGCCCCCCGACGCATCGGCGAGTTCGGTGCGCGCAATTTCCGAGAGCGAGTCGAGCTTTTGCTGGCGGATATCGGCGACCGCCGCTTCGAGCAAAAGATAGCTGCCGCCACGCAGATCGAGGCCAAGGCTGAGGGTTGAGGTCGGGACGCCCGGAATTTGCTTGAGCGTACTCGCAGGAACGAAGTTGGGCACGGCGCAGAGCACGCCGACGACCAGCGTGACGATGCTCGCCCACACCTTCCACTGCGGAAAGCCGAGCATGTTAGTTTTTGGCGTCGTTGGCGGCGGCAGGGAGCGGCTTGCTCCGCACGTCCGACAGCGTGCCCTTGACGACCCGCAGCTTGACCCCGGTGGCGACCTCGACCTCCAGCTCGGCGTCGGCGACCTTGGTCACGCGCCCGATCAGCCCGCCGCCGGTGACGACCTCGTCGCCGCGCTTGACCGCGTCGAGCATGGCGCGATGCGCCTTGGCGCGTGTCTGCTGCGGGCGGATCATCAGGAAGTAGAAAATGATGAAGATCGCGACGATCGGGACGAACTGGATCAGCCCGGCCATCGCGCCACCGACTGGCGCCGCTGCCGCCTGGGCATAGGCGGGGGAAGAGAACATGAGTGATTTCCGTCGCGGACAGGGATTGCGTGCCGCTCTATAGCCGAAGGGGCGTGGGGCGCAAATGGGGAGGCTTCTTGATCCTCCCCGCTTGCGGAGAGGGGCGATGGTCCCCCTCCCTCTTGCGGGGGAGGATCAAGGAAGGAATAGACTTTCGCCATGACCGACCCCCTTTCCCGCATTGCCGACGCGTTTGCGCGAGCCACTGACGCGCTGGACCGCCTCGCACCCCGGGCCCTGCCCGCCGCCGACCCGGCGGTCGGCGATGCGTTCGTCTTTGAGCGGAGCACCCTGCGCACTGTCGCGCCGCCGCCCGCGCAGCCGCTCGCGCGCTTCGTCGGCATCGATGCGCAGCGCGACGCCCTACTCGCCAACTTTCGCCGCCACGCGGGCGGCGCGGCGGCGCACGACGTTCTGCTGTGGGGCGCGCGCGGGATGGGCAAGTCGTCGCTGGTGCGCAGCGTCCACGCGGCGGTGGCGGGGTTGGCGCTGATCCAGGTCGCACGCGACGACCTCGACGGGCTACCGGCGCTGTTCCGGCTGCTCGCCGTGACGCCGCGCCGCTTCGCAATCTACGCCGACGACGTGTCGTTCGAGGCCGACGAGCGCCAGTACAAGGCACTGCGATCGATCCTCGATGGCGGTATCGAGGCGCGGCCCGACAACGTCCGGCTGGTCGTCACGTCGAACCGCCGCCACTTGGTCGCGCGCGAGCACGCCGACACCGAGGCCGCAAGCGCGGTCAATGCCCGCGACGTCCTCGACGACCGGCTCGCGCTCGCCGACCGCTTTGGGCTGAGCCTTGGTTTCCACAATGCCGACCAAGCGGATTATCTGGCGATGGTTTCCGGCTATGCCGCCGCGCACGGGCTGGCGTTCACCGACGCCGGTGCGCTGGCATGGGCGGGCGGACGCGGCCATCGGTCGGGGCGGGTCGCATGGCAGTTCGCGACCGAGCTCGCCGGCCGGGCGGGTCGCGCTATTACCCCCGGCTGAATGGCGCTAGAAATTGCCGATGACGATCACCAGCCGTTCCTTCCACCGCATCGTCCTTGCCGCGATGGTGACCGGCTTCGTGTTGGTGGTCACCGTCAGCGTCCTCGCCATTCTCGCGGCGGGCGCAAAGGAGCGCAGCACGGACTGGGTCATCCACACCTATAACGTCGAGCGCGCGCTCGACAAATTGAGCATCATGAGCGAGCGGCTCGAGGCCGCGCGCCGCGGCTATATCCTCAACCATCGCCAAGCCTCGCTCGACACGTATCTCAGCACGAACGGCGCCATTCCGCCGCAGCTCGACGTGATCCAGCGACTGACGCGCGATAATCCGGTGCAACAGCGACGCATGGTGGGCCTCCGCGCCGAAGTGAAGCTTCACGTTGACTTGGCCCGCGAGACGTTCGATCGGCTCGCCAGCGCCAACCCGGC
>JAYTXW010000211.1:0-3220 GCA_043742745.1 Sphingomonadaceae bacterium | reverse complement strand
GCCGTTCGCGACGGCATCGTCTATGTCACCGAGGACCGCAAGCTCGAAGGGTTCTTCGAGACCCAGTCGATCGCTGAGAACATCTATAGCGGCCTGCTCGCCGCCAATCTCAACAAGGGCGCGCTCGTCGGCTTCAGTCAGGTGAAGGAACTCGCGGATTATTGGGTGAAAGGGCTCAGCATACGCGCCATCGACAGCGACGCCAGCGTCATCGAGCTGTCGGGCGGCAACCAACAGAAGGTCGTGATCGCAAGTTCGCTCGTGCAGCGCCCCAAACTGGTCATCTTCGACGAGCCGACGCGCGGCGTCGACGTCGGCGCTATCGCGGAAATTCATCAAACGATAGGCAAGCTCGCGGACGACGGGCTCGCGGTCGTGGTGATTTCCTCCTACCTGCCGGAAGTCATGAACCTGTCGGATCGCATTCTGGTTTCCCGGCTTGGGCGGATCGTCGAGGAATTCTCGCCCAGGCAAGCGACGGAAGCCAAGATCATGTTCGCTGCGGTGCATTGACGGGCCGCGCCCTTCGCATCACGCGGTTAGGCTCGCCCTCGCGTCTTCGCGGATCATGGCGCTGCCCTTCTCCGCGATCATGATCGTGGGGGCGTTGGTGTTGCCGGTCGTGAGGAACGGCATGATCGAAGCGTCGACGACGCGCAGGCCCTCCAGGCCGCGCACGCGCAACCGTTCGTCGGTCACGGCCATCGTGTCGAGGCCCATCTTGCAGGTGCCGACGGGATGGAACAGCGAAGATCCCTGGGCGCGCGCGAAGCCGTCAAATTCCCCGTCCGATTGGGTTTCCGGCCCCGGCCTCGTCTCGCCCGCGTCATAGGGCGCGAAGGCGGGAGCGGCGAGAATCCGGCGGGTGATGCGAAGCCCGGAACGCAGGACTTCGAGATCCGAGGATTGCTGGAGATAGTTGAAACGGATCGCGGGACGATCGAGCGGATCGGCGGATTTCGCCATGACCTCGCCGCGGCTGTCGGGACGCGTCGCGCAAACCGCGACGGTCATGCCGGGATCGCGCTCGAAAACGAGCGCCTTGCCGAAGACATAGCTCGCCGGGGTGAACAGCAATTGCAGGTCGGGGCTCGCCAGCCCCTCGCGGCTGCGGCAGAACACCATCGCGCTGGTCACGCCGAATGTGAGCGCCCCTCGGCCCGTGAGCACGTAGCGCGCGATTTCTCCCAGGACGCGCGGCGCCCGCGCCAGTTGGTTGAGGGAGATCAGGTTCCTCATCCTGTGAACGACGCGCACCGAGTAATGGTCGGAAAGGTTGCGTCCGACCCCGGGGAGATCGGCGCGCGCCTCGACGCCGAGCGACCTCAGATGCTCGGCGGGTCCGACGCCGGAAATCTGCAACAGATGGGGCGAGTTGATGGCGCCGCCGGAAAGCACGACCTCGCGGGCCGCGCGAGCGACGCGCTTCTCACCGCCCTTGATGTACTCGACGCCGACGCAACGCCGGCCCTCGAACAGAAGGCGCGAGGCGGTCGCGTCGGTCTCGACGCGCAAGCCGGGCCTGCCGCGCGCCGCCTTCAGGAAGGTCTGGGCGGTCGACGCGCGGAACCGTCCGCTGCGCGTCATCTGCGAATAGGCGACGCCCTCCTGGACGGCGCCGTTAAGATCCGGCGTCAGGGGGAACCCGGTCTGACGCGCCGCCTCGACGAAGAGATGCGTCAGGGGCAGGATCGTGTTGTAATCGTCGACCTTCATCAGGCCGTCGCGGCCGCGATATTGCGCGTCGCCGCCCGAATAGGATTCCGATTTCTTGAACAGCGGCAGCACCTCGGAATAGGTCCAGCCGCGGCAGCCCGCCTGCGCCCAGCCGTCGTAATCGGCGGGGTTGCCGCGGACGTAGAGCATGCCGTTGATCGAATGGCTGCCGCCGAGCACGCGCCCCCGCGGGCAGTGCAGGCTGCGGTCGTTCGCGAACGGCTCCGGCTCGGAATAATAGTTGTAGTTAAGGCGCTTGTGGTAGACGAGGCTGCCGACGCCGGCGGGTATGTGGATCAGCGGATGCGTGTCGCGGCCGCCCGCTTCCAGCAGCAGCACCTTGGATCCGTCCTCGCTGAGGCGACTGGCGACGACGCAACCGGCCGAACCCGCGCCCACAACGATATAGTCGGCTTGCAAGAACATTTCTCCTCCCCAGGCGCCAGGCGACGCATGTAACCGCGACCTCCCCTCGACAGGTAATAGCGATACGCTCTATCTCCATCCGTCAAGGCGATCTCCGTCGGAAAAGCTTGGCGGCGGGAACGCACTGAAGGACATTGCGATGGAATTGCGGCAGCTACGCTATCTCATCGGCATCATCGACTATGGCAGTTTTTCCAAGGCCAGCGCGCAACTGCATGTGGCGCAGCCCGCCTTGAGCCAGCAGATCGCCCATCTCGAAATCGAACTGCGCTGTCCGCTGCTGATCCGCTCGCCGCAGGGCGTGACGCCGACCGAGGCCGGCCAGCAACTTTATCGCCAGGCTCAGGCGATCCTGCGGCAGGTCGAGCAAGCCCGCTCCGACGCGCTCGGCGGTTCCTTCGGCAAGCAGCTCGTCGGCACGGTTTCGCTCGGCCTGCCCACGAGCACCTCGACGATCCTGTCGCTGCCGCTGCTTCAGGAGGCGCGCGCGGTGCTCCCCGGCGTCCGCATGAGGCTGGGCGAGGCCCTTTCGGGGCATCTGGTCGAACTGCTGCTCAATCATCGTCTCGATTTCGCGATGCTGTTCCTGGACACCGCCACCAAGGGGCTGTCGATCGAGACGATCGCCCAAGAGGATCTCTACGCGGTGTCCTGCGACGTGGCGAGCGAGAACCAGCCCATCCACCTCAAGGAACTCGCGGGCGTGCCGCTGGCCGCGCCGAGCCATCCGCACGCGATGCGCGAACTCGTCGATCGCACGTTCAAGACCCACGGCGTCAATCTCAACATCGTCGCGGAGGTGGATTCGTTGTCGACGCTGCGCGGCATCGCCGCTTCTGGCTACGCCACGGTCATTTTGCCGCAGTCCGCCCTCGCGGAGCCCTCGGCGGAGGGACGGCTATGTTCGCGGCTGATCGTCGAACCCGTGATCTCGCGTCCGATCGCTCTGTGCCGGCCCCAGGGCGCGCCGACCGACCGAGCGGCGGTCGCGGTGATCGATCTTCTGAAACAGGTGGTCGCCGATCTCATCAAGAGCGGTCGCTGGTCGGGCGCGCGCCTGATCGCCAGCGCGAAGTCC
>JAYTXW010000210.1:0-32122 GCA_043742745.1 Sphingomonadaceae bacterium | reverse complement strand
TGGTTTTTCTGACCGTAATGGCAGCTGCGGCGGGCGTTCGCGCGAGTCGCCCGCACACGACGGTCAACCCGCGGACCGAAACGCTTGCCGTGCTTGGCGTCGCACCGAGTTCCGGAACGTCATCGACCGTTAGCGAAGCTCGCGACGCGCCGTCGACGGTTCGTCACAAGCCGTCCTGACGTTCATTATTGCACACCGACTTATCCACAAGCCGGTACTTACTTGGACTTGTAGAACAAAACATAGATGAAACCGGAATATTTCGACTAATCAGGTAAAAACGGTCCTCTGATTGGTTATATTCCATAGCTTCCCATTGCCAGCCCATGAAAGCCCATCTAACGTTTGTCCACAGCGGGTGTCGGGTTGTCGCAGAGTCCATCGAAGGAAATGTCGGTTGCGACCGACAGTCCGGTGAGCGGTTGCCCCCATCCTGCCAGTTGCAGGCGGGCGCGTGACCGACGAATCATTCCTAGGCAATGCCTTGAACGGCATCGACGCAAAGGGCCGCCTGTCGGTCCCGGCCACCTTTCGCGAGGTCCTCGCCGCGCGATCGGATGGGCGAACCCTGATCCTTTCTCCTGCCGAACGCGCCGAGTGCCTTGTCGGGTACGACAGCAGCTACCCCGCCAAGGTCCGCGCCGAGCTCGAGGCACGCTTCACGGGCCACTATAGCTGCGCGCGCGATGATCATTTTCGGGCCACGTTCGGTGCCGCTGAGCGCGTCCCGATCGACGAGAATGGGCGGATCATCGTGTCAGGTGCGATGAAGGGCGCCGGCGAGTTCGACCGGCTGGCGCTGTTCTGGGGCATGGGTGACTATTTCGAAGTCTGGAATCCACTTCACTTCATCGCCCGCCCCAACCTCGACCCGCGCGTTATTCGTATTGTCCAGCGTCTGCTCGGCGCGCGGGGGGCGGCATGACCCCGCGCCATATCCCCGTCTTACTTGACGAAGTCATGGCCGCGCTTCGGCTGGTGCCGAACAGCGTCTACGTCGACGCGACCTTCGGCGCAGGCGGCTATGCCCATGCCGCGCTGAGCGGCGGCGCGGGCCAAGTGTTCGGCATCGACCGCGACGCCCGCGCACTCGCAGCGAACGACATCGACGACACGCGGCTGATCCTGATCGAAGGGCGTTTCTCGGTCATGGACCGGCTCCTCGCCGAACGCGGGGTCGCGAGTGTTGATGCGGTCGCGATGGATGTCGGCGTTTCGTCGATGCAACTCGACCATGCCGAGCGCGGCTTTTCTTTCCAGAACGACGGCCCGCTCGATATGCGGATGAGCGACGATGGCCCATCCGCCGCCGACTTCGTCAACACTGCGACCGAAGCCGAAATCGCGGAGATGCTATTCCGCCTCGGGGACGAGCCAAAGGCGCGTCGCATTGCCCGCGCCATCGTCAACGATCGTCCGTTCACCCGAACTGCAGCGCTTGCCGCCATGGTTCGCAGCGTTTGCGGCCCGTCGGCAACCGGTAAGGATCCCGCGACGCGGACATTTCAGGCGCTTCGCATTCACGTCAACGATGAGCTCGGCGAACTCGAAGCCGGGCTGCAGGCCGCCGAACGGCTCCTCCGCGCCGGCGGGCGGCTCGCCGTCGTCAGTTTCCACAGCCTCGAAGATCGCATCGTCAAAACCTTCCTGCGCGACCGCAGCGGCGCCGCCCCGGCTGGATCGCGCCATCTCCCGACGACCTCGACCCCCGAGGCTACTTTCACCGATACCTGCAAAGCAATCCGACCGTCACCGGCGGAGATCGAGCATAATCCGCGAGCGCGTTCCGCCACGTTGCGCGCGGCCACACGGACGACAGCATCAGCATGGGGGCACGCATGAAAACCGTTCAGTCCGCGGCATTGATCACGACCGCATTGGCCGCGGTTGTCGGCTATTACACGGTGTCGGTCCACGCTTCGAATGAGCGCATGGCGATCGCTGCATCGCGCGCGACGATCGCGCGGGACATGGGTGAAATCCACCGGCTTCGCGCCGACCTGCGCACCCGCTCCCGGCTTCCAGAATTGCAGCGTTGGAACGAGCAGGTTCTCGGCCTCGCGGCACCGCGCGCCGAACAACTTGTCACCAGTCCGATTATGCTCGCGGCGTACGCCGCGCCGCGTGGGCCGGCCGCGCCGCTTCAGCCTAACGTCAGTGTCGCTGTCGTTCGTGACGTCGTGGCGGCCGTGCCGATGGTGCAGAAGGCGAACTATTCGCCACGGGCAGCACGTGATCTCGGTACCGATGCGGCGCTCGCGGGGGGCAAAGTCCTCGCGACCGCCTTCCACAAAGTCGCTCTGCGATGATCGCGCTGGCGCTACCGCGCCGGACCTTCGCGCTCGCCGGGCAACGTCAAGCTGCGCTCGCGGCGGCGCGGCAACGCTTGATGATCGCGCTGTTATTATTCACTATTGCAACTGCGCTGATCGGGCTTCGGCTGCTCGACCTCGCAGTCCTGCATGAAATCGGTCACCCGGGAACAGACGACGCGACAACTGCTACGGCGCCGCGCGGCGAGATCGTCGATCGTAACGGGATCGAGCTGGCGGGCACGGTCGACGCGGTCGCCGTGACCGTTGCGCCGCGCAAGCTGGTCGGCAGCCCCGCTCTTCTGTCGCGGCAGCTCGCTGAACTTATACCAGATCGTAGTGCATCCGAAATCTACGCCGAACTAACCCATCCTGGCACATTTCGGTATATCTCGCGGCGTGTGTTGCCGGCGCAAGCAACGGCGATCAATGCGTTGGGCGAACCGGCGATTGGCCTCAAACGCGAGCCTGAACGCCTATATCCCAATCTTGATCTTGCCGCGCACGTCGTCGGTTATACTGATGTCGACGGGCATGGGCGCTACGGGATGGAGCGCGCCGCCGATGCCCGCCTTACCGCCGTGGCGACGCGCGGCGCGCCCGTCGCGCTCGCGCTCGACAGCCGCGTTCAGCAGGCGCTCGAAAGCGAACTTGCGTCTGCAATGACCGAGTTTACCGCCCTTGGAGCTGCCGGCATCGTCATGGACGTCCGTACTGGTGAGGTCATCGCCCTCGCTTCTTTACCTCAGTTCAATCCCAACGCGCCGGGCCACGGCGACGATAACGCCCGCTTCGACCGCGCCACACTGGGTGTATACGAGCTTGGCAGCACGTTCAAAACCTTGACCATAGCGATGAGCCTCAACGACGGTCTCATCAAGTCGATGGACCAAAAATACGATGCGACCGCACCAATTCACATCGGGCGCTTCACCATCCACGACGACCGGGGCCACGAGCTCCGCAAATGGGCGACCGTTCCCGAAATCTTCATCCATTCGTCCAACATCGGGACGGCTCACATGGCCGCCGAACTGGGCGCGACGCGGCAGCGCGCGTACCTCGACGCCCTAGGCTTTCTGTCGCCCGTGTCGGGTGAATTGATGGAGCGCGGCCACACCCTCTACCCGGCCACGAACAACTGGGGCGAGGTCGCAACAATGACGGTCGGCTTTGGCCACGGCATCGCCGTCACCCCGCTGCATCTCGCGACGGCCTATGCAGCGGTCGTCAATGGCGGCGTCTGGCACCCGGCAACAATGCTGAAAGTTGCACCTGGCCAAGCGGTTGCAGGCAAGCGCATCTTTTCGGAAAAGACCTCGGATACGATGCGCGCGCTGTTACGGATGGTCGTCACGTCGGGTACCGGGCGCAGAGCTAATGCGCCCGGCTACCGGGTCGGCGGCAAGACGGGCACGGCGGAGAAGCAGCAGGGCGGGCATTATCAAAAGCGCGTCAACGTCTCGACCTTCGCCGCCGCATTCCCGATGGACGCGCCGCGCTACGTCATCATCGCGTTACTCGACGCGCCGCATGGGACGCGGGCGACCGGCGGCTACTCAACCGCTGGTATGGTGACTGCACCGAGTGTCGCCAAGCTCATCACGCGCATCGCACCAATCCTCGGCGTCGCCCCCGACCTCGACCACGATATCGACGTGTCGGGGATGCTCGGCCTCGTCGCCAACGCGCCGGACAAGGAATGACCCTCGGCGAGATCGTCGGCGGGACGTCGCTCAGCCGCTCCGACGCAGCGCGCACGGTGACCGGCTTCGCCCTCGACCACCGCAAGGTCGCACCGGGAACGGTGTTCGGCGCATTCCCCGGTGCGACCGTCAACGGTGAGGATTATATAGCTGCCGCCATTGCCGCCGGAGCCGTCGCAGTCGTCGCGCGATCTGGCGCGTCCGTTATTGGCGTTCCTCATCTTTCCGCCGACGAGCCACGCCGCCGCTTTGCCCATCTCGCCGCAAAGTTTTTCGGCCCTTTCCCCGCCACCACGGTCGCCGTCACCGGGACTAACGGCAAGACGTCGACCGTTGAGTTGACGCGCCAATTATGGCGGCTCGCGGGGCACCGTGCAGCGAGCATCGGCACGCTTGGCGTGACGACCGCCGACGACGCGGTATCGACCGGGCTGACAACCCCCGACGTCGTTACCTTCCTTGGCAACATGGGCGGATTGGCGCGCGAAGGGCTGAGCCACGTCGCGTTCGAGGCGTCGAGTCACGGCCTCGCCCAGTATCGGACGGAAGGGCTGCCCGTGCGGGCGGCAGCATTCACAAACCTGTCGCGCGACCATCTCGACTATCACGGGACGATGGCCGACTATTTCGCGGCGAAGCTCCGGCTTTTCACCGATGTAGTTGACGGCGACGGCACCGCGGTCGTCTGGGACGACGGCAGCGACTATCCCGCAGCGGTACTTTCGGCATGTGTCGCGCGAGGGATCAAGACGATCGTCATCCGTGCCCAGTACGCGGATGCGGCCGGTCACAGCGCACGCTCGGGAGTCTTGGCCAATCAACCCCTTGTCCGCCTCCTCGCCGTGCACGCGCGCACCGCACTCGCGCAGGGTCAAACGCTAGAAATAGAGCTCGATCGCGCGCGTTACACGATCAACTTACCCCTTATCGGCGCCTATCAGGCAGCAAACGCGCTGACCGCCGCCGCGCTGGTTATTGCTACGGGCGGCGTTCCGGCGGCAACCTTTGCCAACCTCGCGCGCGTGCTGCCGGTGCGGGGGCGGCTGGAGCGCTCGGTGATCGCGCGGTCAGGGGCAGCAGTCTATGTCGATTATGCGCATACCCCCGATGCGCTCGAAGCAGCGTGCGCGGCGCTGCGGCCCCACGTCGCCGGGCGGCTGCGGCTCGTGTTCGGCGCGGGCGGCGACCGCGACGCCGGTAAGCGTCCGTTGATGGGTGCGGCAGCGATCGCCAACGCCGACGACGTCATCATCACCGACGACAATCCGCGCAGCGAAAATCCAGCGACGATCCGCGCGGCGATTCTGGCGGCGGCTCCGGGCGCAACCGAGATTGGCGACCGCCGCACCGCGATCCGCGCGGCGATTTCGGCGAGCGGGCCGGGCGACGTCGTTCTGATCGCCGGCAAGGGTCACGAGACGGGGCAAACTATCGGCGACCGCGTTCTTCCGTTCGACGACGTTGTGGTCGCGCGCGAGGAGGCCGATGCGATTTTGCGGGAGGGGACGGCGTGACCCCATTATGGACCTCCTCCGACATCGCCTCCGCGACGGGCGGAACCGCGTCCGCGCCGTTCGTCGCGACCGGCGTCACGTTCGATTCGCGCGAGGTCGTCGGCGGCGACCTGTTCGTCGCGTTGACGGGCGAAGCGACCGATGGGCATCGCTTCGTCGGCGGCGCGCGTGCGCGGGGCGCGGCGGGGACGCTGGTGTCTGAGCCGGTCGACGGACCACACGTCCGCGTCGCCGATACAACGGCCGCGCTGACCGCCCTCGCTGTCGCCGCCCGCGCCCGGACCGACGCGAAGGTCATCGGCGTCACCGGCAGCGTCGGCAAGACCGGGGTCAAGGAGGCGCTGCGCCTTGCCCTCGACCGCGCCGCGCCGGGGGCGGTCCATGCCTCGGTCAAATCGTACAACAACCACACCGGAGTGCCGCTCAGCCTCGCGCGGATGCCCGCCGCCAGCCGCTTCGGCGTGTTCGAGATGGGAATGAACCACGCCGGCGAATTAACCGCGCTGACCGCCCTCGTCCGCCCGCACATCGCCGTCGTCACGTGGGTCGCGTCGGCGCACCGCGAATTCTTCGCCAGCGAGGAGGCGATCGCCGATGCCAAGGGCGAAATCTTCGCCGGGCTGCAGCCGGGCGGGACGGCGGTCATCCCGTTCGATTCGGTCCACCGCGACCGGCTCATCGCCGCCGCCCGCCCCCACGCCGCCCGGATCGTCACCTTCGGGCTCGGCGACGGGGCCGACGTCCGCGCGATCGACCACGTCCTCCACCCCGACTGCACAACGGCGACAGCGCAGGTTGGCGATCGGCGGCTGATGTTTCGTATTGGCACGCCGGGCGCGCACTGGCTGTCGAACGCGCTCGCGGTGCTGGCGGCGATCGACGCGGTCGGCGGCGACCTCGCGCTCGCGGGGCTGGCGCTCGCCGACATGGGCGACCTGCCGGGGCGCGGCGAGCGGTTCGAGATGCTCTGCGGCGAGGGCAGCGCAACGGTGATCGACGAAAGCTACAACGCCAACCCGGCGTCGATGGCCGCCGCCCTCGCCGTCCTTGGCGGCATCGCCGCCAGCGGTCGCAAGCGCGTCGTTCTCGGCGAGATGAAGGAGCTCGGGGCCGAGTCCGACGCCTTCCACGCCGCCCTCGCGCCGCTGATCGACGCGGCAGGCGTGCGCCACGCGGTCCTCGTCGGCCCCGCGATGGCCGCACTCGCGGCCGCGTTGCCGCGCCACATCCCGGCGGTCGTCGTCGCCGACGCGGCGCACGCCCTCGCCGCGGTGTCGGGCCTTGCAGCGGGCGACGTTTTGCTGATCAAGGGGTCGAACTCGGTCCGGCTCGGCGACGTGGTTGCAGGCTTGCGGGCGGACCTACGGAAGGCGGCCCCATGATCTTCGTCCTCGCCCGGATGACCCACTTCGAGGGTGTCCTCAACCTGTTCCGCTACATCACGTTCCGCAGCGGCGCGGCGGTTCTGACAGCGCTGGCGATCGCGCTGTGGCTCGGCCCACGCTTCATCGCATGGCTGCGAAGCAAGCAGGGCAAGGGCCAGCCGATCCGCAGCGATGGCCCGGCGTCGCACCTTCTGACAAAAAAGGGCACGCCGACGATGGGCGGCCTGCTCATCCTCATCTCAATGACGATCTCGACGCTGCTGTGGATGGACGTGACGAACGGCTTCACCTGGACGTGTCTGTTCGTGACGCTCGGCTTCGGCGCGATCGGGTTCATGGACGACTATGACAAGGTAGTGAAACGCTCGGCGAAGGGCGTGTCGGCGAGAGTGCGGCTGTTCCTCGAATTTGCCGTCGCCGGTGGGGCGACATGGTACATCGGGTCGCGCGTCGGGCACACCCTATACCTGCCGTTCGCCAAGGATTTCGGGCTGTACCTCGGCATCGGCTATATCGCGTTCGGCGCATTCATCATCGCGGGCATGGGTAACGCCGTGAACCTGACCGACGGACTCGACGGGCTGGCGACGATGCCGGTCATCATCGCCGCGCTGACGCTCGGGGTAATCGCCTACCTCGCCGGGAACATCCGCTTCGCCGACTATCTTGGCATTCACCATGTGCCCGGTTCGGGCGAGCTCGCGGTGTTCGTCGGCGCGCTGATCGGGGCATGTCTGGGGTTCCTATGGTATAATGCACCCCCGGCAGCGGTGTTCATGGGCGACACCGGCAGCCTCGCGCTCGGCGGCGCGCTGGGCACGATAGCGGTCGTCACCAACCACGAGATCGTCCTGCTGCTCATCGGCGGACTGTTCGTGCTCGAGACCGTCAGCGTAATCGTCCAGGTCATCAGCTTCAAGACGACTGGCAAACGAGTGTTCAAGATGGCCCCGCTCCATCACCATTATGAGCAGCTCGGGTGGAGCGAATCGACCGTTGTCATCCGCTTCTGGATCGTATCGCTGGTGCTGGCGCTGGCGGGCCTCGCGACGCTGAAACTGCGGTGATCACGTGCGCCGCCTGGGCGGGGAAGACCTTCGGCGTCTTCGGTCTCGCGCGCACCGGCAAATCGGTCGTCGCCGCGCTAACAGCGAGCGGCGCGACGTGCCTTGCGTGGGACGATAGCGCAGCAGCGCGCGCGCGCTTCGGCGGCGAAGTGACCGACCTCCACACCGCCGACCTCAGCGCGCTGAGCGCGATGATCGTGTCGCCCGGCGTCCCCCACGACGCACCGCTGTTCGTGCGCGCGGTCGCGGCGGGCATCCCGGTGATTGGCGACATCGAGCTGTTTGCGCAGGCGCGATCCGGACTGCCACAACACAAGGTCGTCGGCGTGACGGGGACCAACGGCAAGTCGACGACGGCGGCGCTGATCCACCATATTCTCGTGTCCGCCGGCATCCCTGCCCGTCTCGGCGGCAACATCGGTGCACCGATCTTGGGCGAGGAGCCGTTACCGGCGGGGGGCGTGTTCGTGCTCGAACTGTCGAGTTTCCAGTTGGAATTGACCTTCACGCTCGACTGCGAGGTCGCTGTCCTCCTCAATATCACCCCCGACCATCTCGACCGGCATGGGACGATGGCGGCGTACATCGCCGCAAAGATGCGACTGTTCGAGATGCAATCACCCGAACACTCATTCGTCGATGCAAGTGGCGATCCGGCCATCCTAGGCATGTTCCACGCCGAGAACGGTCCCCGCCGCGCGAAGTCAGGCACTAACCTCCCGCCGGGAACGTCATGGACTGATCATCCTGAGCAGCCGAGCTGGCCTGCCCTACAAGGTCCGCACAATGCCCAAAATGTGTTTGCTGCCGAAGCAGCGACTCTTGATCTGGGTGTGCACTTCGGCGTGAGAACCGCCGCCCTCGTCACCTACCCCGGCCTGCCCCATCGCATGGAGCGTCTCCGCGACATCGGCGGCGTCGCCTATGTAAACGACTCCAAGGCGACCAACCCGACGTCCGCAGCGCCTGCGCTCGCCGCCTTCGCGCGCATCCAATGGATCGCCGGGGGCCTCGCCAAGACCGACGACCTCGACGCTTGCCTGCCGCACCTCGGCCACGTCCGCACCGCGTATCTGATCGGCGAGGCGGCTCCTTTGTTCGCGCGCATCCTTGAGGCCAAGGTGCCGGTCGTGATCGCCGACACGCTCGACCGCGCCGTCGCGCTGGCCGCCGATGCGGCGCGACCCGGCGACACCGTCCTGCTGTCGCCGGCGTGCGCGAGCTATGACCAGTATATCGATTATGCAGCGCGGGGCGCGGCGTTCAAGACACTTGTGGGGGCGCTATGAAACATCTGTCGCGCAACGACCGGACGCTTGTCGGGCGTTGGTTCTGGACAATCGACAAGACATTGCTGGCGATGGTGATGCTGCTGATCGGGCTGGGCATCGTTGCCGTCGCCGCCGCAGCGCCGGCTGCCGCGCATCGCTATTCCGGCGGTACGGTCCGGATCGGCGATCTTTATTATCTCAAGCGCCAGATCATGTGGATCCTCGCCGGGGTGCCGGTGATGCTGGCGACATCGATGCTGCCGGTCGACTGGGCCAAGCGCGTCGCGATCGGCGGCACGGTCGTGTTTATTCTCGCGCTGTTCGCCGTCCCGTTCCTCGGGAGCGAAGTCAACGGCGCGGTCCGCTGGATCAACCTGCCGGGGTTCCAGCTCGAGCCGTCGGAGTTTCTGAAACCCATGTTCGTCATCACCACCGCGTGGCTGCTCGCGGCGCGGTTCGACGACCGCAGCCTGCCGACGATGCAGCTGTCGTTCGGGCTTTTGGTGGTTATCGCCGGGCTTTTGGTGAAGCAGCCCGACTTCGGCCAGACGGCGCTGTTCGGCGCGGTCTGGACGGCGCAGGCGATCCTTGCGGGCATGAGCGTGCTCGTTATCGGTGGCGTCGTCTGCCTTGGGGTCGGGGGGTTGGGCGTCGCGTATTTGACGTCGACGCACGTCGCCGAACGCATCGACCATTTCGTCAAAGGCACTGGCGACACCTATCAGATCGACCGCGCCCTCGACTGTTTCAAGGCGGGCGGGCTGTTCGGTGCAGGTCCCGGCGAGGGGCAGATGAAGTTCCGCCTGCCCGAGGCGCACACCGATTACATTTTCTCAGTGATCGGCGAGGAGTTTGGCGCGATCGCGTGTTTCGTCCTCGCGGTGCTGTACCTCGCGATCGTCGTTCGAGTGCTGCTGCAGCTGCTCGACGAGGAGGAGCCGTTCATCTTCCTCGCCGCCGCTGGCCTTGCGATCCAGTTCGGGCTGCAGGCGGCGATCAACATGGCGGTCAACCTCGCGCTGCTCCCGTCAAAGGGGATGACATTGCCGTTGGTCAGCCACGGGGGTTCGTCGTTCCTCGCTCTATCGGTCGGCATGGGGCTGCTCCTCGCGCTTACGCGGCGTAACCCCTACCTGAAAGCCTCACCGTACGCGGCGCGGGCGCGGGCTGCATGAGCCACTATGTGGTTGCTGCCGGGGGGACGGGGGGGCATATGGTTCCCGCGCACGTCCTCGCCGCCGAGCTGATGACGCGCGGCCACCGCGTGACGCTGATGACCGATGCGCGGGGCCTGCGCTTTCCGGGCCTGTTCGACGGCGTCGCGCGCCGGATCGTCCTGAGCGCGGTGACCGGCTCCCCGCTGGGTTGGCCGCGTGCGGCGCTGACGATATGGCGCGGAAGGCGCGAAGCGTCGACGTTCGCGCGCGCCGAGGATGTTTCCGCCGTCGTCGGTTTCGGCGGCTATCCGTCGCTGCCGCCGCTGTTGGCGGCGCTGGCGCTGAGGCGTCCGGCAGTGCTTCATGAACAGAATGCCGTACTCGGGCGCGTCAACCGCCTCCTCGCCGGCCGCGCGACGCGCATCGCGACGAGCTTCGCGCCGACGCGGCGGCTCGACCCCGGCTATGCCGCGAAGACCGTGTTCACCGGCCTGCCGGTGCGCGTCGAGATCGCCGCGATCGGGGCCGCCCCCTACCCCGCAGCCGACGGCGCGCTCGAGCTGTTCGTCACCGGCGGCAGCCAGGGGGCGTCGATCCTCTCGCGCGTCGTCCCCGCCGCGATCGGGCTGCTCCCCCCTGACTTGCGAGCACGATTGAGAATCGTCCAGCAGTGTCGCGCGGAGGATATTGCCGCCGTTCGTGCGACCTATGCCGCACAAGGAACCGCCGCCACCTGTGAGACCTATTTCGCCGACTTCGCTGCGCGCCTCACCGCCGCGCACCTCGTCGTCGCGCGCAGCGGCGCGTCGACGATGGCCGAGCTAACCGCCGCCGGACGCCCTGCGATCCTCGTCCCCTTCGCCGCCGCCACCGACGACCACCAAGCCGCCAATGCCGCCGCCTTCGTCGCCGCCGGGGCGGGACCGATGCTGCGCGAGGCCGCCTTCACCCCCGCCGCGCTCGCCACCGCAATTCTGGCGCTGACCATGGACGGCGCGCTGGCAAAGGCGGCGCAAGCGGCTAGAAGCATCGGTCATCCCCACGCCGGCGCGACGCTCGCCGACCTCGTTACAGGCCTGACATGACCGGCATTGCCCACGACATCGGCACGATCCACTTCATCGGCATCGGCGGCATTGGCATGTCGGGTATAGCCGAGGTCATGCACAACCTCGGCTATACCGTGCAGGGCAGCGATGTCGCCGAGGGCTATGTCGTTCAGGGGCTGCGCGACATGGGCATCGCCGTCACCATCGGCCACGCCGCCGCGAACCTTGGCGATGCCGCCGTCGTCGTCACCTCGACGGCGATCCAGCGGGCCAACCCCGAGGTCGCCGCGGCGGTCGAGCGCCGCATCCCCGTCGTCCGCCGCGCCGAAATGCTCGCCGAGCTGATGCGGCTCAAATCGACCGTCGCTGTCGCCGGGACCCACGGCAAGACGACGACGACGTCGATGATCGCCGCGCTGCTCGACGCCGGGGGGATGGACCCGACCGTCATCAACGGCGGCATCATCAATACCTACGGCTCGAACGCGCGATTGGGCGCGGGCGAGTGGATGGTCGTCGAGGCGGACGAGAGCGACGGCAGTTTCCTGCGCCTGTGCGGGACGATCGGCGTGGTCACCAACATCGATCCCGAACACCTCGATCATTACGGCGACTTTGAGCGCGTCAAAGCGGCGTTCGTCGAGTTCGTCGAGCATGTCCCTTTCTACGGCGCGGGTGTCCTGTGCCTCGACCACCCCGAGGTCCAGGCGCTGCTGCCAAAGGTCCAGGACCGCCGGATCATCACCTACGGCTTTTCGGCGCAGGCCGATGTCCGCGGTGAGAACGTGACGCCGGTGCCGGGCGGCAACCTCTTCACCGCGATTGTCCGCGACCGTGCAGGGGCCGAGCGCCGGATCGAGCCGCTGATGCTGCCGATGCCCGGGCGGCACAATGTCCAGAATGCGCTCGCCGCCGTCGCTGTCGCGGTCGAGCTCGGCATCGACGACGCCGCGATCACGGCGGGCTTCGCGCGCTTCGGCGGAGTCAAGCGGCGCTTCACCCGCGTCGGCGAGGTTGCCCTGCCCGGCGGCAGCGTGACCGTGATCGACGATTACGGCCACCACCCGGTCGAGATCCGCGCCGTCCTGTCCGCCGCGCGCGAGGGAGCGGAGGGCCGCGTCATCGCCGTCGTCCAGCCGCACCGCTTTACCCGATTGCGCGATCTGATGGCCGACTTTCAGACGGCATTTAACGACGCCGATATGGTCATCGTCGCCCCGGTCTATGCTGCTGGTGAAGCCCCGATTGACGGCGTCGACGCCGAAGCCTTGGCGACCGGCCTCCGCCGCGCCGGGCACCGCAGCGTCGCGACGACGACCGGGGCCGACGCGCTCGCAGCACAACTCGCCGCGATGGTCGCGCCGGGCGATATGGTCGTCTGCCTCGGTGCGGGCGATATTACCAAATGGGCGGCGGGCCTCGCCCCGGCGATCGTGGCGCTGCGGTGACGGCGCTGGCCGTCCACAATGGTATGCGCGGGCGGGTGACCGCCGACGCGCCGCTGGCCCCGCTGATCTGGTTCAAGGCAGGTGGGAGTGCCGAGACGCTGTTTGAACCCGCCGACGGCGACGACATCGCCGCTTACCTCGCCACCCTTGCGACCGAAGTGCCGGTTATGGCGCTCGGCCTCGGCTCGAACCTGATCGTCCGCGACGGCGGTGTTCCCGGCGTCACGGTGCGCCTCGGCAAGGCGTTCGCGGGCATCCGCGTCGACGGCGAGCGGCTCGTGGCCGGAGCCGGAGCCTCGGGCATCGCCGTCGCTAGCGCCGCGCGCGATGCCGGGCTGGCGGGGCTCGAGTTCCTACGCGGCATCCCCGGCACCGTCGGCGGCGCGGTGCGGATGAATGCGGGGGCTTATGGGCGCGAAGTGTCGGACTGTCTCGTGGCAGCGACGGTCGTGCGACGCGACGGCACGCAAGCGGCTCTCTCAGCCGCCGAGCTGGGCTTTGCCTACCGCCATAGCAATCTCGCTGCCGACGCTATCGTGGTAGAGGCGGTGTTTCAAACCGTATGCGGGGACCGCCAGGTCATCGCCGCCGAGATGGACCGCATCGCCGCCGAGCGCGAGGCGTCGCAGCCGCTGCGCTCACGCACCGGCGGCTCGACCTTCGCTAACCCGCCCGGACACAAGGCATGGGCGCTGATCGACGCCGCCGGGTGCCGAGGGCGGCGGCGTGGCGGAGCGCAGGTCAGCGAGAAACATACGAACTTCCTTATCAACACGGGCGACGCGACCAGCGCCGACCTCGAAGGCCTTGGCGACGACGTTCGCGCGCGAGTCTTAGCACACAGCGGGATCGACTTATGCTGGGAAATAGTCCGAGTGGGCGTTCGATGAAGGTTGTCGTCCTCATGGGCGGGTCGTCGGCCGAGCGCGAGGTTTCGTTGACCAGCGGCGCGGGCATCGCCGCGGCCTGCCGTCGTCTGGGGCATGACGTGACCGAGATCGACATGGGCCGCGACGTCGCCGCCCGGTTGCTCGCCACCGCGCCCGATGTCGTGTTCAACGCCCTCCACGGTTCGCCGGGCGAGGACGGGACGGTGCAGGGGATGCTCGACTTGCTCGGGCTGAAATACACCCACAGCGGCGTCGCGGCGTCGGCGATTGCGATCGACAAGGCGCTGACCAAGGCGTTTTTGACCCCGCTCCGCATTCGGATGCCCGGAGGACGGGTCGTCGCCTCGGCGAGCATTCACGATGGCGATCCGCTGCCCCGCCCTTATGTCCTTAAGCCGGTCAATGAGGGGTCGAGCGTCGGCGTTGCCATCGTCACCGACACCTCGAACTATGGCAACCCGATCGCATCGCACGCCGCCGGGCCATGGCACGACTTCAACACCCTCCTCGCCGAACCGTTTATTGCCGGACGTGAGTTGACCGTCGCTGTTCTCGATGGGGCGGAAGGTCCGTGGCCACTCGCCGTCACCGAACTAAAGCCGGTTAAGGGTTTCTACGATTACGACGCAAAATATACCGACGGTTTAACGGTCCACGTATGCCCCGCCGACCTACCTCCCGACGTCGAGGCGAGCGCGCTCGATATGGCGGTGCGCGCCCATGTCGCGCTCGGCTGTCGCGGGGCATCGCGCGCCGACTTCCGCTGGGACGACGCCTGTGGCGAGGCTGGACTATTCCTCCTCGAAATCAACACCCAGCCGGGGATGACGCCGCTCAGCCTCGTCCCCGAACAGGCGCGATATCGCGGTATCGACTATGACGCTTTGGTCGCGCGTTTGCTCGCGAGCGCGACATGAGTGCGGCGGTCATAAAGCGCGGGGCTGCGCGCCCGAAAAGGCCCCAGCCCAAGCCGGGTGTCATGATCCGCGTACCACTGGCCCCACGCCATTTTTATGCGCGACTGGCGGCCGGACTGATCGTGTTACTCGTTATCGTAGGCATCGCCGCCGCGATCGTCGCCGGGGTGCCGGGGCAGGCGTGGCAGGCGACCGCGCGCGCGACCGCACGTGCCGGGTTCGAGGTTCGTCACGTCGAGGTGCGCGGCGTCGCCACCGGCCCGCGCCTCGCAGTTGTTTCCGCCGCGCTCGAAGGGCCGACCAATTCGATGCTCCTCGTCGATCTGACGGCCGCGCGTGCCCGGTTGAAAACGCTACCGTGGGTAGCCGACGCCAGCGTCAGCCGCCGCCTGCCCGACAAGCTTATCGTCGACGTCATCGAACGGCGCGCCGTCGCGCTGTGGCAGTTTCAACACCGCCTGACCGCGATCGACCGTGCCGGAGTACCGCTGACCGCCGACCGGCTGGAGCGGTTCGCCGCGCTGCCGCTGGTCGTCGGCCCCGCCGCGAACCTCCATGTCGATGAGCTCCTAACCTTGCTGGCTGCCGCCCCGCGCCTTGCGGCGACGGTCGATGCCGCCACCTTCGTCGGGACGCGGCGGTGGGATCTGCGCTTCATCAGCGGCGAGACTTTGGCGTTGCCCGAAGGGGTGGCGGCGCGGCGCGCGTTGACCCGCTTCGACCGGCTCGACAAATCGGACGGGCTGCTCGGGCACGGCTACACCCGATTCGACCTTCGTCAGCCGGGACAGATGACCGTACGCGTCGCAACGCCTGGCCCGCTGACCGGCAAGGTTGGGACGGTGGCAATATGATTCCGCCGAAGGGCCAGCGCGGTGAACGCACCGTCACCGTCCTCGACGTCGGCACGTCAAAAGTGGCTGCACTTATTGTCTTGGTCGGGCCGAGCGCCGCCGGTAATGCACCCGAGCCGCGCGTCATCGGCGTCGGTCAGCGCGTCTGCCACGGGGTCCGGCGCGGCCTTGTCGCCGATATGGAGAAGACCGAAAGCGCCGTCCGCGCCGCCGTCGACCAGGCGGAGCGCAACGCCGGGGTTCAGGCGGGCGCGGTCTACGTCAATATGTCAGCGGGAGGCTTGCGGAGCGAGGTCGAGACAGTTGAGATCGACATCGGTGGCCACCGCATCGCCGACGCCGACATGTCCGCGCTCCTTGCTGCCGGCCGCGCGCGGATCGACCCCGGCAATCGCACCGTTCTCCACGCCCAGCCCGCGCTATACGCAGTCGACGGTAATTTCGTCGAAAACCCCGTCGGCTTCCACGCCGACCGGCTCGGCATGGATATCCACGTCGTCACCGCCGACACGCCGCCGATCCGCAACCTCGACCTCGCTGTCCGCAGCGCCCACCTCGGCGTCCGGACGATGGTCGCGTCACCGGCGGCGGCGAGCCTTGCGGTGCTGGCCCGCGAAGAACGCGAGTTGGGCGTCGCGCTTGTCGAAATCGGCGCGGGGGTAACGAATATCGCCGTCCATTTGATGGGGCAACTCGTTGGCGTCGCGTCGGTGCCGATGGGAGCAGGCGACATCACCAACGATATCGCGAGCGCCTTCGCCACCCGGCGCAACCACGCCGAGCGGCTGAAAACGCTCTACGGCGCGGCGATCACCGCCCAAAAGGACAATCACGACTTGATCGAGATCCCGCCGATTAGCGACGACGAGGGAGCGGAGATTGTGCAGGTGCCACGGTCGCAGATCATCGCCGTCGTTCGCCACCGCCTCGACCTGCTGTTCGGTGAGGTCGCATTGCGCTTGCCGCAATTAGGTTTCGCCGGCCCCCAGGCTCGGCAAGTGGTGCTGACCGGCGGCGGGGCGGAGATCAAGTCTATCGCCGATTTTGCGCAAGGTGTGCTGGGCAAGAACGTCCGCATCGGTAAGCCAGGTGGACTGACGGGGCTGCCCGATGCCCAATCGGGATCGGCGTTTTCGACGCTGGTGGGCCTCGCGCTGTTTGCCGCCGAGGATCTGCCTGACCTGTGGAATGCCGCGCCATCCCTAGGTATCGCGCGACCGGGCAAGGGCGGCGGTGGGCGGCTGCAACAAATGGTGGATAAGTTGCGATCGAGCCTGTGACGAAGCTACCGTCTGTAGTAGTGGTGTGCGACGAGGGAGACGAGATATGGTGGATTTCAAGCGGCCTGAGCTGACCGAACTTAAGCCGCGCATCGCGGTAATCGGGGTCGGTGGGGCGGGCGGCAACGCCGTCACCAATATGATCGCGTCGAACCTGCAGGGGGTCGACTTCGTCGTGGCCAACACAGACGCGCAGAGCCTCGCGATCAGCCCGGCGGAGACGCGCATCCAGCTCGGCCTCAAGATAACCCAAGGCCTTGGTGCGGGGTCGCGCCCCGAAATCGGGCGGGCGGCGGCAGAGGAAACGATCGACCAGATCGATGCCGCGCTCGAGGGGTGCCATATGTGCTTCATCACCGCCGGGATGGGCGGCGGTACAGGGACCGGAGCCGCGCCGGTGGTCGCTCGTGCGGCGCGCGAGAAGGGCATTTTGACCGTCGGCGTCGTCACAAAGCCCTTCTCGTTTGAGGGCATTAAACGAATGCGATCGGCCGAGGAGGGTATCGCCGAACTGCAAAAGCACGTCGACACACTGATTATTATCCCTAATCAGAACCTGTTCCTCATCGCCAACGCCAACACGACGTTTAAGGACGCCTTTGCCATGGCAGATCAGGTGCTCCATCAGGGTGTTAGGGGCATCACCGACCTGATGATCATGCCGGGGCTGATTAACCTCGACTTCGCCGACATTCGCACCGTCATGTCCGAGATGGGCAAGGCGATGATGGGCACCGGTGAGGCAAGCGGCGACCATAGAGCGATCGAGGCAGCAGAGAAAGCCATTGCAAATCCATTGCTTGACGAAGTTTCGATGCGTGGCGCGAAGGGCGTCATCATCAATATCACCGGCGGCGACGATCTGCGGCTAATGGAGGTCGACGAGGCGGCGACGCATATTCGCGAGATGGTCGACCCCGAGGCCAACATCATTGTTGGCAGCGCGTTCAACCCCGATCTAAATGGCATCATGCGGGTGTCGGTCGTCGCGACCGGGATCGACGTCGTCGCGCGAACCCCTGCGGTGAGCACGATGCGCGCAACATCGCCGTTCGGCGCAGTGGCGACGGCTTTCCCGGCGGTGCCAACTCGCCCCATCGTCGCCGAACCAATTGAACTAGTTGATCAAATCGAGCCTGAACCGCTCGACCTCGGACTCGACGACATGATCGAAGAACCCGCGCCCGTCCCCGTCGCGGCGATCGTCGAACCCGCTGCGCCAATCGTTCTGCCACCGATGCACCCGCAGTCAGAAGTGGAAGACAAACCACTGACCCTGTTCGAGAAAATGATGAACCTCAGCCGGAAGCCCGCCGCGCGTCCGGTACCAACAAGCCTTGCGCCGGAACCGGAAAGTGAAGGTCAGCCCGACGTTGCGATCCCGTCATTCTTCAAGAAGCAGGCGTCCAACTAGGTTCGCGTCCCTGACGTCTCCCGTGACGCTGCTGCGGAAGCGGGTGCGCACGACGTGCACGGCGTCGACACGCCCCGTTGCCCCGGCTACGGACGCATTGGCCCTGTTTTTGGAGACGCCTGTGCCCGGACCCCTCAGTGGCCTGCGAATAATTGAACTCGCCGGGATCGGGCCGGGGCCGTTCGCAGGGATGATGCTCGCCGATCACGGAGCCGAGGTTATCCGCGTCGACCGCCCGGGCGCGCGGATCGATATGCGCGACCCGTTGCTCCGGTCGCGGACGCTTATCGGGGTCGATCTCAAATCGCCCGACGGTGTCGCGCTCGTCCGTGACCTGTGCCGCACCGCTGACGGGCTGATCGAGGGCTTCCGCCCGGGTGTGACCGAGCGGCTGGGGCTGGGGCCCGACGTCCTCCTCGCCGACAATCCTAAGCTTGTTTACGGGCGGATGACCGGGTGGGGCCAGACAGGACCCTACGCCGCCGCCGCCGGGCACGACATCAACTACATTGCGCTTGCCGGGGCGCTCCACGCCTTTGGACGTGCCGGGGAGAAGCCGACACCGCCGATCAATATGGTCGGTGATTTCGGCGGCGGCGGGATGATGCTCGCGTTCGGCATGGTCAGCGCGCTGCTCCACGCAGGCAGGACCGGCGAAGGTCAGGTCATCGATGCGGCGATGACCGACGGCACGGCGGTGCTGATGAGCATGATCTGGGGCTTCCGCGCCAACGGCATTTGGTCCGACGACCGGGGCACCAATCTGCTCGATACTGGCGCCCATTTCTACGACACGTATGAAACCGCCGACGGCAACTGGCTGAGCATCGGCAGCATCGAGCCTCAATTCTATGCTGAACTCCGCCGCCTGACCGGTCTCGACGCCGACCCCGCCTTCGACGCGCAGATGGACCGTGCGGCGTGGCAGCCGCTCAAGGCGAAGCTGGCCGCGCTGTTCCTGACGCGGACGCGCGACGAGTGGTGCGAATTGATGGAGATGACCGACGTGTGCTTCGCCCCCGTGCTGAGCATGGCCGAGGCCCCCTCCCATCCGCACAATGTCGCGCGCCGTACCTTCGTCGAGGCAGGTGGCGTAACCCAACCTGCCCCCGCACCGCGCTATTCAGCGACCGCAACGACCGCGCCGGTGATGACGGCGGCGTTCAGCGGGGCGGTCGTCCTTGCGCGGTTGGGGTACGACGCCGAGCGGATCGCGACCATGACAGCGGCGGGCACGGTGCGGTGAGCCTGCCGCTCACCTACCTGCGGAGGGGACGGCGGTGATCGACCGCCGCAGCCTGATTGCCGCAGCGGTGCTCGCCCTACCCGCCTGCGCCCGCGCCGCGATCCCCGGTGTGACAGCGTTGCGGGTTGCAAGCGAACGCCTCTACTTGCCCGCCATCATCAACGGCGTCGCGGTTGAGGCGCTGCTTGATTCGGCGGCGGAGACGTCGATCGTCGACGCCGCCTTTGCTATCCAACTCGGTCTGCGCGGCGGCGAAGTGGTGACCGCGCGGGGCACGGGCGCGGCGACAGCGACGGCGACTCTGGTCGCGGGGGTGACGATCGACGTCGCCGGACTGCGCCTGCATCCCGAAACCGTCGCCGTCATCGACCTGTCGGGCATCGCGCGGCGGCTAGCGAACGGGTCGATCCGTCTGATCATCGGGCGCGACCTTTTCGACGCTGCGCCGCTGGCGATCGACATCGCGGCGGCGAGACTGGCGGTGGTCCCGCGCGGCGACCAGCGCGGGCGGCGCCTGCCGTTGACTGCGCGGCGCGGGATCGAGACGGTGCCGATCACGATCGAGGGCCACGCCGCCCGCGCCGACTTTGATCTGGGCAACGGTGCGACGGTGTTGATCGGGGCGGATTTTGCCGCGCGTCATCGCCTACTCGACCGGCGCGCGACGAGTGTGATCCAGGGCGGCGGCATCGGTGGCGAGGCGCGACAGACGAGTTTCACCGTGCGCTCGCTCGACATTGCTGGAGTGCGTTTCCCCGACGTCCCAGTCGCCATCGACACCAGCCCGACCGCGAGTGATGCCAATATCGGCGTCCACCTGCTGCGCAATTTTAGCCTCGTTACGGACTTTGCTGCGCGCAGCGTCTGGCTGGATTACCGGTGAGCGGTTTTCCGCCCGTCATAACGGCGTACGCCGGGATGACGGCGAATGAGTGTGGAAAGCGGTGACCGCCCCCTTTGCCACCCTCCCTACCGCGTCGCGCGGGCGGCTTCACCCCGAGCCGCCATCGGCAACGCGCGATGCGTTTCAGCGCGACCGCGACCGCATTGTTCACGCCAGCGCCTTTCGTCGGTTGCGCGACAAGACGCAGGTCTTCGTCCGCCCCGATGGCGACCATTTTCGCGTCCGCCTGACCCACAGCCTCGAAGTCGCGCAGATCGCGCGGACGCTGGCGCGCGCACTCGGGGTCAACGAGGATCTGACTGAGACGTGCGCGCTCGCCCATGACCTCGGCCATCCGCCGTTCGGGCATAGCGGGGAGGACGCGCTGGCGGCGGCGATGGCTCCGTTCGGCGGGTTCGATCATAATGCTCATGCGTTGCGGATCGTGACGCGGCTGGAGGTGCGCTACCCTGCCTTCGACGGCCTCAACCTGAGTTGGGAGACGCTCGAGGGGCTGGCCAAGCACAATGGCCCAGTGGCGCATCCGACATGGGCGCTCGCCGAGGCCAACGCGGCGTTCGCGCTCGACCTGACGACATGGCCGGGGGCAGAGGCGCAGGTCGCGGCCGCCGCCGACGACATCGCCTATGACAATCACGATCTGGACGACGGCTTGCGGGCGCGGTTGTTCAACCTCGATGAGGTCGCGGCAGCGGTCCCCTTCGTCGCCGAGGCGTGGCGCGCGGTACATGGGCGGTGGCCAGGCGTGACCGAGCGCCGACGGCTGGTTCCAGAACTGATCCGCGAGCAGATCGGGCGGATGGTGGATGACCTGTTGCTGACGTCGCGCGCGCGGCTTGCAGGCGTCGCGTCGGTCGCCGACATCCGTGCCAGCAGCGGCGCGATAATCGGCTTTTCGCCCTCGATGGCGGACGCGGCGGCGACACTGAAGGGTTTCCTGCGCACGCGGATGTACAGTCACCCCAGCGTCGCCCGGCTGCGCGACCCCGCCGTCGCGGTCGTGGCCGGACTTTTCGCCACCTTGGCCGAGCGGCCTGAGGCACTGCCCGACCGCTGGCGCGCCACGCTCCCCGCCGCGCAGCCCGACCGCGCGCGCCATATCGCCGACTTCATCGCCGGGATGACCGACCGCTATGCGCTGCGGACGTATGAGGCGCTGGTCGGGCCGAGCCCATTGCCGGCCGAGGCGCTGCCTTAGGGTTGCTGTTTAACTGAGCAGGAAGCGCGCGCGGCAGCCGTGGCTAACCCATATGCCGTGGCGGTCCCACCCCCAGCTCCGCCCCTCGTGACAATTGCCGGCGATGACCTCGATCCGCGGGCGATGGCGGACGACGGCAGCGCACCGCTGCGGCTGGAACCGCCACGACGCGCAAACGATCAGCCGCCCGGGTAGCGGCGGGGGCGGGCGACCGCCATGGCCGCCGACCGCCGCGAAGATCGCGCGGCACCCATTGGCCACCCAGATGCCCTGGTGCGTATAGCCCCACGTTTGCCCGCGCGTGCACACGCCGCCGGTTTGCTGGAGCAGCCTAACGCCGCCGCGCGTGTCGGCGGGGCATTGCTGATGCCGGAATTGCCACGATTCGCACACGATCTGACGCGCCTGCGGGCGAAACCCATGGAAGCCGCGATCCTGTGCCGCGACTGGTCCGGGCAGCGCCATAACTATTGTCACTGCGGCCCACGCGACCGCCATCATCCACCGCGCCACGTCGTTCTCCCCCGGCGGGGCCCCCGCACATCGCTGTCCCGGTACGCCAACCGTCCGGCATCGGCAACGGGGGTTGGGGACGTGACCCGGACCTCAAATCCCGCTAGGCACGGCTTTTGCGCCGGGACTTGCCGTGACCACCGTCTACCAGACCTACGCTGCCCATGTCGCCGACGCGCTTGCCACGCTGGTGGCGAGCGGCGACCTGCCAGCCGGGCTCAACCACGCCCATGTCACCGTCGAGGCCCCGCGCGACACCGACCATGGCGATCTGGCGACCAACGCTGCGATGGTGCTCGCCAAGCCTGCGGGCATGAAGCCGCGCGATATCGCCGTCGGCATCGCTCAGTACCTGACCGACCTGCCGGACGTGATATCGACCGAGGTCGCCGGACCGGGGTTCCTCAATATCCGGCTCAAGCCTGACGTGTGGGCGGGCGAGCTGGCGACCATCCTCGCGGACGGTCCCGCCTATGGCCGGTCGACAATGGGGGCCGGCAGCCGCGTCGACGTCGAATATGTCTCGGCCAACCCGACCGGGCCGATGCACATGGGGCATTGCCGAGGGGCGGTCGTCGGCGACGCGCTGGCGAACCTGCTCGATTATGCCGGGTTCGCCGTGACACGCGAATATTACGTCAATGACGCCGGTGGGCAGGTCGACACCCTCGCCCGCTCGGCCCACCTGCGCTACCTCGAGGTACTGGGTGGCGTCGTTACGATCCCCGAAGGCTATTACCCCGGCGACTATCTGATCCCGGTCGGCGTCGCGCTCGCCGCCGAGTTCGGTGACGCCTATGCCCTGCTCCCCGAAAGCGAGTGGCTCAAGGTGTTTCGCACCCGCGCGGTGGCGATGATGATGGACCTGATCCGCGCCGATCTAGGGCTGCTCGGCATCGCCCACGACGTGTTTTTCTCGGAGGCAAGCCTTGGCGACGCCGTCGGCGCGGCGCTCGCCGACCTTGAAGCGAAAGGATTGATTTACGAAGGCGTCCTCGAAGCCCCAAAGGGCGACACCGCCGACGATTGGGAGCCGCGCCCGCAGACGCTGTTTCGCGCCAGCCAATTTGGCGACGACAGCGACCGCGCGCTTAAAAAATCCGACGGCAGCTGGACGTATTTTGCCGGTGACGTCGCCTATCATTATGACAAATTAGGGCGCGGCTTCACTGCCCTCGTCGATATGTTCGGGGCCGACCATGGCGGCTACGTGAAGCGGATGACCGCCGCCGTCGCCGCGCTCTCGGGCGGTGCAGTCGCGCTCGACGTCAAGCTCGTCCAGATGGTCCGCCTGTTCCGCGCCGGCGAGCCGGTCAAGATGTCGAAGCGGTCGGGGTCGTTCGTCACCTTGGCCGATGTCGTGAGCGAGGTCGGCAAGGACGTCGTTCGCTTCATCATGCTGACCAAGAAAGCCGACAGCCAGCTCGACTTCGACTTTGCCAAGGTCGTCGAGCAGTCGCGCGACAACCCGGTATTCTACGTCCAGTACGCCCATGCCCGCGTCAACTCGCTCGCGCGGCGAGCAACGGCGGCGGAGATGGTGCTGCCGGAACCTGACCTCAGCCTGCTCGACGCTGAGGAACTTGGCCTCGTCAAGTTCGCCGCGCAATGGCCGAAGACGGTCGAGGCCGCCGCCGCCAGCCGCGAGCCACACCGCATTGCGTTTTACCTGAACGACCTTGCCGCCGCCTTCCATTCGCTGTGGAACCGCGGCAACGACGATCCCGCGCGGCGGTTTCTCCGCGAAGACGATCTTCCACTGACGGCCGCCCGCCTCGCCCTCGCGCGCGGCGTCGCGCAGGTCATCGCCAATGGCCTTGGCGTGATGGGCGTCGAGCCGGTCGAGGAGATGCTCTGATGGCCAGACGGGATTCCGACGACGACCAGCCGTGGCTTGCCGAGGGCGTGCGTGAGGAACAATCGACGCTGGTCCCGCGCGCGCGGGTGTTCGGCGGCGGGCTGATCGTCGTCCTGCTCGCGGTGCTCGTCGCGCTCGGCGTGTATTTCGCCGCCGCACGCAAATCGGATGGGTCGCGCGGCTATGCAACGCCCGCTGAAGCGCCGTTGATCGACGCCGACACTGGCCCGTATAAGGTCGCCCCCGACCACCCCGGCGGCGCGCAGATTACCGGCATCGACGACACGATCGCGGCGGCCGCAAGCGGGCGCGACCCTGGCAGCGCGCTCCTCCCCGACACCAACGAGAACCCCCTCCCCCGCCCGGTTGCAGGCGCGCTGGCGAAAGCGCCGACCGACCTGCTGGCGACGGTGCCAGCTACCGATGCCCGAATCGTCGCCCCGCCGGTCGATCACGCCCCCCCGACCAAGCCGCCCGCGCCCCATGCGGCAGCGACGCCGGTCGTTCCGCCTCCGGCCAAGCCAGCATCGACTTCGCTAATCAAGCCGACCAGTCCTGCCGCCAGACCCGTCGACCCACTCGCAGCATCCGCCGATGTGGCGGCGCGCGCGGCGAAGTTCGACCCTGCGGAAGCAGCACCGGCAGAGGCCAAAAGCGGCAGCGTCACGCTCCAGCTTGGGGCATTCTCGACCGCGGCGAAGGCCGATGCGGCGTGGATTAAAGCTGGTACTGACGGGGTGCTGAGCGGGTTGACCAAGCGCGTCGAGCCGGTCGATCACGACGGCACGACGCTCTACCGCCTCCGCGCGGGCGGCGTCGCCTCGCCTGACGCGGGGCGAGCGCTCTGTGCCCGGTTGAAGGCGGCGGGCGCGGCGTGCATCGTTGCGTCATGATGCCGTGCCCACCGGAGCGGAGTGAGCGATGACCCCCGTCTTTCTCGGCCTGTCGGGCCCAACGATTACCCGCGACGAGCGCGCGTTGTTTCGCGACACCAACCCCGCCGGGTATATCGTGTTCGCGCGCAACTGCATCGACGCCGATCAGTTGCTCGCGCTGACCGACGATTTGCGCGACCTAGCAGGCCGCGATGTCGCGATCCTGATCGATCAGGAGGGTGGCCGCGTCGCACGACTCCGCCCGCCCATCTGGCCCGCCTTCCCCCCGGCCGCCGCTTTCGGCTCGCTCTACGACGTCGCTCCCGTGTCGGCGATCGCAGCGGCGCGATTGAACGCACTGATCATCGCGCTGACGCTGCGCGATGTCGGCGTCACCGTCGATTGCCTGCCGCTCCTCGACGTCCGGAGCGCGGAGGGTCACGACATCATCGGCGATCGCAGCTACGGCGACGAGCCGATGCGCGTCGCCGCACTCGGCCGCGCGACGCTCGATGGACTCCGAGCCGGCGGCGTCATCGGCGTCGTTAAGCACATTCCCGGCCACGGGCGCGCCCGTGTCGATAGTCATCACGCGCTGCCGGTGGTCGATGCGACCCGCGACGATCTTGCGTTCGACCTCGAACCGTTCCGCACGCTGAACAACGCGCCGATGGCGATGACCGCGCACATCGTCTATTCGGCGCTCGACCCCGACGCCTGCGCGACACTGTCGCCCGCAGTGATCGAAGAGACGATCCGCAAGCACATCGGTTTCGACGGACTGTTGATGTCGGACGACCTCGGCATGAAGGCGCTCGGCGGGACTTTCACCGAGCGGACGCGCGACTGTCTCGCTGCCGGGTGCGACATCGCTCTCCATTGTTCGGGCGACTTCGCCGAGATGAAGGCGGTGGTCGCTGCCGCCGGGACGATCACCGCCGAAGCGCGGGCGCGCCTCAACGCCGCGCTGCTATGGGCGACGACGCCGCCGGACATGGACGTGGAGCTGCTGACGGCCCAGCGCGACGAACTGCTGGCGCATGGCTGAGCTGCCGCAGGCTAAGTCAGTGCCCGGCGTGCCGAACGACGCCCCCAAGCAAAGCCCTGACACCCTCACTCTCGCCCTCGACGCATGGGAAGGCCCGCTCGACGTCCTCCTGGCCCTGGCGCGCGCGCAAAAGGTCGATCTCGCGCAAATTTCCATCGTTGCGCTCGTCGACCAGTACCTCGCCTTCATCACCTCCGCGCGGGACCTGCGCCTCGAACTGGCCGCCGATTATCTTGTGATGGCAGCATGGCTGGCGTATCTGAAATCGTGTTTGCTCCTCCCGCCCGACCCGGCCGCCGACCCCGATCCGTACGAGCTTACCGCGCGATTACAGCATCAACTCGCGCGGCTCGACGCGATGCGCGAAGCGGGGGCGCGGTTGATGGCGCGCGACCGTGTCGGCGTTGACACCTTTCGCCGCCGCAACCCGGAAGGATTGCGCGCGACCGTTCGTCCGGTGTTCGCCGCGTCGCTGTTCGACATCCTCAGCGCCTATGGCGACATCCGGACACGGCGCGACCGACCGGCCTATGCCCCCGTTCGCCGCGACGTTTTCGGTCTCGACGATGCGCTTGCCCGTTTGGCGCGTTTGGTCGGACGCAATTGGACCGAGCTTGCCACCTACCTTCCCGCCGCTACCGACGAAGCCTTTCGCCGATCGGCGCTCGCGAGCAGCTTCGTCGCCGCGCTGGAATTGACACGTCAGGGGCGGGTCGAACTCGCGCAGGCCGATGCCTTTGCGCCGGTGCTGGTGAGGGTGCGATGAGCGATGCGCTCGACCCTACCCTGACGCGCGCCGTCGAGGCGGTGGTCTTCGCCGCCGACGATGCCGTAACGCTCGCGGAAATCGGTCGCCATGTCCCCGCCGCCGCTGCCGACCTACGCGCCGCCCTCGCCGCCCTTACCGCGAGCTATGCCCCGCGCGGGATCGCGCTCGTCGAGCGTGGCGGACGGTGGCTGTTCCAGACTGCCCCTGACCTCGCGTATCTGCTCGCCCCGACACGCGACGCCCCGCGCAAGCTTAGCCGCGCGGCGATCGAAACGCTCGCGATCATCGCCTATCACGCCCCGTCGACGCGCGCCGAAATCGAGGATATTCGCGGCGTCGCGGTGTCGCCCGGGACGCTCGACGTACTACTCGCTGCCGGGTGGATCGCCCCCGCCGGTTGCCGCGAGTCGCCGGGACGCCCGCTCGAGTTTACGACGACAGCGGCGTTCCTCGTCGATTTCGGGCTAAAGGACCGCCGCGACCTGCCCGGCATCGCCGACCTTCGCGCCGCAGGGCTGCTCGACCGGGTCGTGGGTTCGCTCCCCACTGGCGAAAATGCGGGGGGCGACGTACATAACAAGCAATAGCCCCGTACAGGGGGCTGCGCGCGGAGGTTTTACCATGGGTTCGTTCAGCCTGATCCACTGGCTCGTCGTCATCCTCGTCGTCATGCTGCTGTTCGGGCGCGGCAAGATTTCCGATCTGATGGGCGACATGGCCAAGGGGATCAACAGCTTCAAAAAGGGCCTTGCTGACGGCGATGCCCCCCAGCCCCCGGCAGGGTATATGCCACCGCCCGCCGGATATGTGCCGCCGCCGCAGGGCTATGCATCGCCGCCGCCCTATGCCCCGCCACCACAGTACGCACCGCCGCACCTTGCCCCGCCGGCAGCGGTTCCGGTTGCGCCTGTCCGCGACGACATTCCCCGGAGCTGACGGTAGGTCCAGCCGATGTTCGGCATCGATTCCTTCGAGTTTCTGCTGATCGCGGTGGTTGCGTTGATCGTCATCGGGCCCAAGGATCTGCCGCGCGTCATGCGCCTCGTCGGTGGCTGGGTCGGGCGCGGTAAGGCGATGACTCGCCACCTTCGCAGCGGTTTCGACACGATGATGCGCGAAGCCGAACTCGAGGAAATGCAGAAGCAGTGGGCCAAGCAGAATGCCGACATCATGGCCGCGACCAACCCCGCCGACATCGCGCCGCATAGTTTCGGCCCGATCGGTCCGGCGTTCGTCGCCCCCGTGCACGATACGGCGGTCATCGGCGACGCGGCGCATGACCATCCTGGCGCGCTGCCGGTCGACGGCGGCGCGGACAAGGCGCCGCACGCGATGATCGGCCCACAGCCATCGCCTACCGCCCTCGCCCACCCGACCGAACTCGCCATCCCGACCGAAGCCGTTCCCCACGATGCCATGCCAACGGCGCAACCATGAGTGACGCTGCCGACGAGATCGATGGGTCGAAGGCCCCATTGATGGACCACCTCGTCGAGCTGCGGCGCCGCCTGCTGGTGTCGATCGCCGCGCTAGCCGTCGCGTTCGGCATCGCCTTCACCCAAGCGAAGACGATCTTCGCGTTCCTCGTCCAGCCACTCGTTCGCGCCGAGGGCGGGCACCATACGCAACTAATCTACACCAAGTTGTACGAGGCGTTCTTCGTCGAGGTGAAGGTCGCGGCGTTCGCGGCGCTGTGTCTCGCGTTTCCGGTTATCGCCAACCAGTTATGGGCGTTCGTCGCGCCAGGGTTGTACCGCAACGAGAAGCGCGCCTTCCTGCCGTTTATAGTGATGACGCCGGTACTGTTCACTGCCGGGGCGGCGCTCGCGTATTATGTCGTCGCGCCGATCTCGTTCCGCTTCTTCCTCAAGTTCGACGATAATGGCGCGGCGACCGGATTTGCTCAGACCGCACTCCCGACGATGAACGATTATCTGTCACTGATCATGCATTTCATGGCGGGGTTTGGCATCGCCTTCCTATTGCCGGTGCTACTGATGCTTCTTGAACGGGCGGGGATCATCACTCGGGCGCAGCTCAAGGCCGGACGGCGGTACGCGATTGTCGGCGCGTTCATTGTCGCCGCCGTCCTCGCGCCACCCGACGTCCTTTCGCAGGCGCTCCTCGCGATCCCGCTCATCGCGCTCTACGAGGCATCAATCATTGGCATCTGGTTCAGCGAGCGCAAACGCTTGCGCGCGGCGGCGTCATTCCCGGTCGTGGTGGAGTAGCCCCTCCTCACCGTCGGCCACATACGAAAAGGCCCGCTGCGGGGGGATGCAGCGGGCCAATCGATGGTTTGGGTCCGATTACAGTCGGGGGGATGATGTAACCGGACCCTTCGGAGAACTGCGGGGGCGGGAGGGGGATGCCCTGCGGTTCCGATTATAATAACGGACACTTGCGGCTGGAGTTCCTAGGCCCAAGAAAATTATTTTGCGCTGCCGCGGGCGATCGCGCGCACGGAACCCGGCACTCGATCTGCACGTTTATCGATTCAATGCTATCGACATAAAGGCCGCACGATGACCGACGACACGACAAAATTCTGGGACATGATCGATCATCTCCGCGTCGCGATGATGACAACCGATACACCCAATGGTCTCGAGAGCCGTCCGATGAGCGCCTATGTCGATAAGGACGCGCACACCATCACCTTCATCACGCGACTCGATAGCGGCAAGACCGAAGATTTGCAGGACAATGCTCACGTCAACCTTGCCTTTGCCGACACGTCGGCGAACACATATGTTTCGGTCACTGGTACCGCGCGGGTTGCGCGCGATCCGGCGCGTCAGAAAGCCCTGTGGAACGCTTTTGCCGAAGCGTGGATGCCCGAAGGTCCCGAGGCACCAACGACCGCGCTTATCGATGTCACCCCGGCCAGCGCGACGATCTGGGATTCGCCTGGCAAGATCGCGATGTTGATCAAGGTGGCGAAGGCCAACCTGACGCAGACGCCGCCGCACGATGATAACGTGACCCACGTTACGTTGTAGATCGAGCGGCTCTCGCTCGTCATCACCGTCTGGGCGGTGGCGACGGGCATTTGTACTCGCTGCCGGGTCGCTCTAAACGAGGTCGATGGACTGCAAGCGGATTCTTCTGATCGTCGGCGGCGGCATCGCGGCACACAAGTCGCTGGAGCTTGTTCGAGCACTTCGGCGGACCGGTGCGAGCGTGACACCTGTCTTGACCGCCGGTGGAGCGCATTTCGTTACCGCCCTCGCCCTCGGCGCGCTTGCCGGGGCGAAGGTACACACCGAATTGTTCGACCTCGATGACGAGGCCGAAATGGGCCATATTAAGTTAAGCCGGTCGGCTGACCTGATCGTTGTCTGTCCGGCCACCGCCAATCTGATCGCGCGCATGGCGAACGGTCATGCCGATGATCTTGCGACGACATTGCTGCTCGCGACCGATGCGCCCGTGCTCGCCGTGCCGGCGATGAACGTGCGGATGTGGGCGCATCCGGCTGTGATCCGCAACGTCGCGACGCTCCGCGGCCACGGTGTGACCGTGATCGATCCCGACGTCGGGCTGATGGCGTGCGGCGATTATGGCCCAGGACGCTTGCCCGAAGTGCCCGCGATCATGGCGGCGGTGGCGGCGCAGTTCGGCGACACACGGTTGGCCGGACAGCACGTCATCGTCACAGCCGGGCCGACGCATGAACCGATCGATCCGGTGCGCTTCCTCGGCAACCGCTCGTCGGGCAAGCAGGGCTTTGCCATCGCCGCCGCGCTGGCCGCACTTGGCGCGCGGGTAACGCTCGTTGCCGGGCCGGTCGCGCTGGCCACCCCGCCGGGATGCACGCGCGTCGATGTCGGCACCGCGCGCGACATGGCCGCTGCGGTCGACGCCGCGCTTCCCGCCGACGTCGCCGTTATGGTCGCCGCCGTTGCCGACTGGGGCGTCGTTCCGGCGCCGGCCAAGCTAAAGAAAGCACGCGGTGCCCCGGTAATCGAACTTGTTGCCAACCCCGATATCCTGGCTGCGATCGCCGCCGCCGGACCGCGCCGCCCGGGCCTTGTCATCGGCTTTGCCGCCGAAACCGAAAACGCCGTTGCCAACGCCGTCGCCAAGCGCACCGACAAGGGCGCCGACTGGATCGTCGCTAACAACGTCGCGGGCGACGTGATGGGGGGCGACACGAACACCGTCCACCTTATCACTGCCGACGGCTTCGAGGATTGGCCACACCTTTCCAAAGCCGACGTTGCCCGTCGCCTCGCGGCGCGGATCGCGGCTGCTTTGACGAGACCGACATGACCGCCGAAGTAGCGATTTCCGTCGAGATCATGCGCCACGCCGAGGGCCTCGACCTCCCCGCCTACGCGACGGCGCAAGCGGCCGGGTTGGACGCCGTCGCTGCCGTCGACCGCGACCTCGTGCTCGCTCCCGGCGAGCGGGCGCCAGTGCCGACCGGGCTCAAACTGGTCATCCCCGACGGCTATGAACTGCAGGTTCGTCCGCGGTCGGGGCTGGCACTCAGGCACTTGCTGACCATTCCCAATTCGCCCGGGACGATCGACAGCGACTATCGCGGCGAGCTGATGATTTTGCTTGCCAACCTTGGCGACGCGCCCGTCACGATCACGCGCGGGATGCGGATTGCACAGCTGGTCGTCGCGCCGGTCGTTCGCGGCCGCTGGGTCGTCGTCGACGCGGTTGACGCCGACACGGCGCGCGGGACAGGGGGTTTCGGGTCGACCGGGACGTGAGGGACGACGAACTCGACCGCTACGCCCGCCACATCGTCCTCAAGGAAGTGGGCGGCGCGGGCCAGACGAAGCTACTCGGTGCCCGCGTCGCCGTCGTCGGCACGGGCGGTCTTGGCTCACCATGCTTACTATATCTCGCTGCAGCAGGCGTCGGGCGATTGACGATAATCGACGACGACACCGTCGCGCTGTCGAACCTCCAGCGGCAGGTGCTGTTCGCAACAGCCGACGTAGGGCGGGCAAAAACGACGGCGGCGGGCGATGCAATTGCCCGTCTCAACCCTGATGTTGTCGTGACGCCGCGCGCCGTCCGGCTGACCGCCGCCAACGCCGCCGAGCTGCTTGCGGGCCACGACGTCGTCGCCGACGGTTCGGACAGTTTCGCCACCCGGCTGGCGGTTGCCGATGCCGCTCTCGCCTTGCGAATCCCGCTCGTCTCGGCGGCGGTCGGGCCGTTCGAGGGGCAGCTCGCGACGTTTCGCGGGTGGGAATCCAACGCGCCGTGCTACCGCTGTTTCGTCGGTGCCGATCCGGGACGGGCCGACGTCAGTTGCGCCGACGCCGGTATCCTGGGCGCGGTCGCGGGCGTCTTGGGCAGCTTGCAGGCGCTCGAGGTCATCCGCGCGATCACCGGCTTTGGCGGCGACTCGGCGGGCAAGCTGCTGTTGTTCGATGCGCTCTCACTCCGGATGCGGACACTAACGCTGGCGAAGGACCCAG
>JAYTXW010000209.1:0-3537 GCA_043742745.1 Sphingomonadaceae bacterium | reverse complement strand
GCCCGTCCGTCAGGCCGTTGCCGCACGCGGCACGCCGTGATGGTCATATTCGACCGCCGTCTTTCGGACCGCGATATTATAGACCAGGACACCCAGACCAACCTTCGAGATCAGATCGGCAAGCGTGTAGCCAATCTGGATCGACGCGGTCACTGTGCCGCCCGACAGGCCGGTAAACGGCAGCATATAGACGAGCGGGTAAAACCCCCACGAGGCGAAGGTCAACAGACGAGCCTGCTTGATCAGGCCACGAACGCTTTCCGGCTGGCGATCGATCGATGCGCTCAACCCGCTGAACAATTGCCAGACGATGTAGATGAAGGGGATCGTCGACGCGGTGCCCCATAATGCTCGGGTCATGTTGTCGACCGCGACCTCGCCGGGATAACCCAACGCGATCATCAGCGCGGCGGCAAAGCCCAGCTTGGAGGCGCGCGAGACCGTCTCGCTGCTCGACAGACGCATGACCAGGACCAGTTCGATCAACAACAGCGGCACGGTCAGCAGCCAATCGACGTACCGATAGGCATCGTTGAACGCTATGTTGGTGGCCGTAACGATCCCCGACTTGAAATCGTACGAGGCGTTCCAGCTCTCGAAAATCCGGAAGTAATGATACGCGGCGATTGCCGTCACGAGCCCCGAAATCGTCAGTGCCGTTTTATACGCCGCCCCGACCTGCGACCGCCCGAACCACAGAAACAAGGTTGCCGCTGCCATCGCGGCCAGCGTGAATGAGAGGGCATTATAGACCAGCGAAAACTGGTCCGCCGTCAGTGGATGCATGTCAATCTCCCGTCCGCCAATTTGGCGTGTGTATTTTGTGAGGCAGCATGGCTACCCGTGAATTCACTAGCAGGTACGTACCGACGCAGTCATCACGCTTTTCCGCATGCGACACCGTTGCCACTCGGTGGCGACGAATGGGGGCTGATGGTGGCCGGTTTCCGCCAGACAGGCGGCCCGCAATCGGGCATGGACTGCGACAGGGAGATCCGTTTGCTCGATGACACGACTAGTCGCGCGCTCGACTGCGCGGTGACGGCAGCGAAAGCCTATCTCGCCACCCTCGACAGCGCCCCGGTGGCGGCGCGCGTATTGGCAGCAACACTGCGCGCGCGGCTCGATACCGGACTGCCCGCCACCGGGATTCCCGCCGAACACGTCGTCGCCGACCTGATCGCCGCCGTCGATGGCGGGCTGAACGGCATCGCCGGCGGACGGTTGTTCGCATGGGTCAACGGCGGCGCGCTGCCCACCGCGCTCGCTACCGACTGGCTGGTATCAGCGTGGGATCAGAATGCCGGACTGACAGCGGTCAGTCCGGCGGCATCCGCCGTCGAGGAAGTCGCCGGCGGCTGGCTCAAGGACGTGCTCGGCTTGCCCATTGGCGCCTCGTTCGCGTTGACGACCGGCTGGCAGATGGCGCACGCGACATGCCTCGCCGCCGCGCGCCATGCCGTCCTCGCCCGCCGTGGTTGGGATGTCGAGGCCGACGGTTTAGCCGGGGCACCGCCGATCGCCGTGATCGTCAACGACCAGCGGCACCTGTCGGTCGACCGCGCGCTGCGTCTGCTCGGTATCGGCACGCGAGCGATGGTGCCGGTGGCGACCGGCGTCGACGGTCGGATCGCCCCCGCCGCGCTGGCCGACGCGCTGCGCGAGGCCGGCGATCGTCCGACGATCGTGGGCCTCAACGCCGCCGACCTTAATATCAGCGCGTGCGACGACTTCGCGACGCTTATTCCCCTCGCCCATGCTGCCGGAGCGTGGGTCCATATCGACGGCGCGTTCGGACTGTGGGCGCGGGCGTCACCGGCGCAGGCGCCTCTCGTTGCCGGGGTCAAAACCGCCGACAGCTGGGCCACCGACGCGCATAAATGGCTCAATACGCCGTATGATTGCGGCCTCGCCTTCGTCGCCGACGCCGCCGCCCACCGCGCGGCAATGACCGTCAGCGCGAGCTATATGCCGGTCAGCAGCGACGCGCGCGAAGCGGTCGACTGGACGCCCGAATGGAGCCGACGCGCGCGCGGCTTCGTCGTCTATGCGGCGCTCCGCGAACTCGGCCGCGACGGTATCGCCGCGATGATCGACCGCTGCTGCGCCCATGCCGCCGCCCTCGCCCATGGTGCGGCGGTGGCGTCGATCCTTTAGTGTTTTGCCATATTGGCCAACCGGTCGAGAACGGCGAGCAGCAGCGCCGAGACAACAAAGGTCAGATGGATCAACGTCGCCCACATGAGTTTTTCGGCTGAATAGTCTTCGGCACCGAGGAAAATCTGGAGCAAATGGATCGAGGAAATCGCGACGATCGACGACGCGACTTTAATCTTCAGACTGCCCGAATCGAGCTTGCCGAGCCACGCCAGCTCGGCTGCGCCGCCAGCCTCGTCGAAGCGGCTGATGAAGTTTTCATACCCCGAAATCATGACCATCACGATGAGCGAAGCGACCAGCGCCGCGTCGATCAGGCCGAGCATTGCGAGGATCAGCGCCTCGTCGGTCGCGGTCCACGCCATGGAGGCAACCTTCACCAGTTTAGCGACGAACGACACCGCATAGATCGCGAGCCCCGCCGCCAACCCGGCATAAAATACGAGCAGCAGCCATCGGGTGGCCAGCAACGTTCGCTCGATCGCCTGTTCAACGCGCTTCATGACACCTCGTCCGTCCGACGCTTCATGCGAGTGCCGCCAGCACCGCGTCGCCCATTCCCACCGTCCCCAGCGTGCCGCCAAGGTCGGCCGTTCGCGCGCCGGCATCGAGGGCGGCGCTAACAGCGGTCTCAACCCGGTCGGCAAGGTCGGGGCGCGCGAGCGAATAGCGCAGCGCCAGCGCGAGGCTGAGGATTGCCGCGCACGGGTTCGCCACGCCCTGCCCGGCGATGTCGGGGGCGCTGCCGTGGATCGGCTCGTACAGACCGGGGGTTCCCGCCAACCCCAGCGCCGCCGACGGCAGCATGCCCAACGATCCGGTCAGCATCGCTGCTTCGTCCGACAAAATATCGCCGAACAGATTGTCGGTGAGGATGATATCGAACTGGCGCGGGTTCTTGACCAGCTGCATCGCGGTATTGTCGGCGAGCATATGCGACAGATCGATGTACGGGTATTCGGCGTCGCGCAGGGCCTGCACTTCCTCGCGCCACATCAGCCCCGCCTCCATGACGTTGGCCTTGTCGGCGCTGCACACGCGGCCCGAACGGCCTTTCGCGAGGTCGAACGCGACGCGCGCGACCCGGCGGATTTCGCCCGCCGTGTAGACATGGGTGTTGACCCCGCGCCGCGCGTCCCCCGTTCCCGAAACGCCGCGCGGTTCACCGAAATACACCCCGCCGGTCAGTTCGCGGACGAACAGGATGTCGAGGCCAGCGACGATCTCGGGCTTAAGGCTCGACGCCCCGACCAGCGCCGCAAACGTCCGTGCCGGGCGCAGGTTGGCGAAGACGTTCATCCCCGCGCGTAAACGCAGCAACCCCGCCTCGGGCCGCGTCGCATAGGCTTGCGCCGCCCATTGCGGCCCGCCGACCGCCCC
>JAYTXW010000208.1:0-25163 GCA_043742745.1 Sphingomonadaceae bacterium | reverse complement strand
CGCTCTTGCCGTACAAATGGAGGTGCGCCTGCGGGTCGGCGAGGATCGTCGCCCAATCATGGACCGCGTCGCCGAGCAGGTTGGTCATCGTCACGGTGGCCGCGGTCATTGTCGTCGGCCCGAGCGGGAGGCCGCACACGGCGCGGATGTGGTTTTCGAACTGGCTGACGCGTGCCCCCTCGATCGTCCAGTGGCCGCTGTTGTGGACGCGCGGGGCCATCTCGTTGAACGCCGGCCGAGCGTCGGTCGCAAAGAATTCGAGCGTCAGCACCCCGACATAGTCGAGCGCTTGCGCCGCGCGGCGGGCGAGGGCGGTTGCCGCTGCGGCGTGGCGCGCGATCGCCGGGGGAGCCGGGACGCGGCTGGTATCAAGGACGCCGCCGACGTGGATGTTGTCGGGGATGTCGTAGACGACCATCGCGCCGTCGGCGCCGCGTGCGAGGATGACCGAGAATTCGTGGTCGAAGGCGATATGGGCTTCGATGATGGCGGGCGCGCCGCCGATTGCCGCCCACGCGGTGGCGGCGTCGGCGGGCGTGGCGATCCGCGCCTGCCCCTTGCCGTCATAGCCCATGCGGCGCGTCTTGAGCACGGCGGGGGTGCCGATGACGGCGAGGGCGGTGACAAGGTCGGCTTCGCTGGCGACGGCGTGGAACGGCGCGGGCGTGCCGCCGAGGCCGGTGATGAAGGTCTTTTCCGCCAGCCGGTCCTGTGCGATGTCGAGCGCGCGGGCGCCGGGGCGGACAGGGACGCGGGCGGCGAGGTGTTCGACGGCGGCGACCGGGACGTTCTCGAATTCGTAGGTGACGACGTCGACGGCGGCGGCGAAGGCGTCGAGCGCGGCGGTGTCGTCATAGGCGGCGCGGGTGACGACCGCCGCGACATCGCCCGCAGGCAGCTCGGTTTCGGGAGCAAAAACGTGGACGCGGTAGCCAATGTTCGCTGCCGCGAGCGCGAGCATCCGCCCGAGCTGGCCGCCGCCGAGGATGCCGATCGTACTGCCGGGCGCGATCATTCGGGCGTTTCGGCGACCTTGGCGGTCTGCGCCGCGCGCCAGGCGTCGAGCCGTACCGCCAGCGCGTCGTCAGTCGTCGCGAGCGTGGCGGCGACGATCAGCGCGGCGTTGACCGCGCCGGCGTGGCCAATTGCCAGCGTGCCGACGGGTACCCCGGCGGGCATCTGGACCATCGACAGCAAGCTATCCATCCCCGACAGCGCCTTCGATTCGATCGGCACGCCGAACACCGGCAGGCGGGTGCACGCCGCGACCATGCCGGGCAGATGTGCCGCCCCGCCTGCCCCGGCGATGATCGCGCGCAGGCCCCGGTCGACGGCGGACGTGGCATAGTCGACCATCCGCTGCGGGGTGCGATGGGCCGACACGATCCGGACCTCGTGGGCGACCCCCAGCGTGGTGAGCGTCTCGGCGGCGGCGCGCATCGTCGCCCAGTCCGACTGGCTACCCATGATGATGCCGACGATCGCCATTTCCCCGCCTAGGGCACGGGTTGGCGGTTAGTCAAATTGACTGGCGAATATGAACAAGTAAGCGAAATAAGCGCCCGCGCGATTTTAAGTTAAGACACAATTAACTATATAATCAGTCGCGCGTCCACGGATCGAGGATCGTATCGCGCGGGATGGCGTCGGTCGCCGGATAGTCGAGGCTATAATGCAATCCTCGGCTCTCGTGCCGCCGCCGCGCCGAACGGACGATCAGGTCGGCGACCTGGACGAGGTTGCGCAGTTCGATCAGGTCGGGGGTGACGCGGAAGTCACTGTAATAGTCATGGACCTCCTTGCGCAGCGTCTTGACCCGGTGGGCGGCGCGTTCGAGGCGCTTGGTCGACCGGACGATACCAACATAGTCCCACATGAAGCGGCGCAGCTCGGCCCAGTTATGGCTGACGACGACCTCCTCGTCGGAATCGGTGACGCGGCTTTCGTCCCATGCCCGCGTTGGCGGCGGCGTGGGGAGCGTGTCCCAATTCGCCGCAATGTCGTCGGCGACCGCGACGCCGAACACCAGGCATTCGAGGATTGAGTTCGACGCCAGCCGGTTCGCGCCGTGCAGCCCCGACTGCGACACCTCGCCGACGGCGTACAGCCCCGGCAGGTCGGTCCGTCCGGCGATGTCGACGAGCACCCCGCCGCAGGTGTAGTGCGCGGCGGGCACGACCGGGATCGACTGCGTCGTGCAATCGATCCCGAGCTCGAGCAGGCGGGCGTGGATCATCGGGAAATGGTGGGTGATAAACGCCGCCCCCAGATGCGTCATGTCGAGACGAACGTGACTGAGGCCTAGCCGCTTGATCTCGGCATCGATCGCGCGGGCGACGACGTCGCGCGGCGCCAGCTCCATCCGTTCGTCGTAATTCGCCATGAAGCGGGTGCCGTCGGGCAGCAGCAACCGCCCGCCTTCGCCGCGCATCGCCTCGGTGATCAGGAAATTCTTGACCTTGGGATGGTACAGGCACGTCGGGTGGAACTGGTTGAATTCCATGTTCGACACGCGGCACCCGGCGCGCCACGCCATCGCGATGCCATCGCCGGTCGACCCGTCGGGGTTGGTCGAGAATTGATAAACGCGGCTCGCCCCGCCGGTCGCCAGAACGACGGCGCGCGCGGTGTAGCGCTCGACGCGCCGCGTCGCGGTGTCGAAGGCATAGACGCCGTGACACGCGCGGGCGACGAAGCGCGCCGTTTCGACGTGGCGCTCGGTGATCAGGTCGACGACGGCGTGGCCGGTGGCGAGCGTGATATTGGGATGCGCCGCCGCCGCCTTCGCGAGCGCATCCTGCACCGCCCAGCCGGTGGCGTCGTCGACATGGGCGATGCGCCGATGGCTGTGGCCGCCTTCGCGGGTCAGGTGAAAGCGTTCGCCGACCTGCTCGCCGACGTTGAAGGGCACGCCGATGTCGGCGAGGCGGTCGATCGCGCTCGCGGCGTGTTCGGCGACATAGGTGACGGTGGCGCGGTCGTTGAGGCCGCCGCCGGCGATCATTGTGTCCTCGACGTGGCTTTCGATCGTGTCGCCGGGTTCGAGGACAGCAGCGATGCCCCCCTGCGCCCACGCCGTCGACCCCTCGCTCACCCCGCCCTTGGCGAGGACGACGACGCGAAACCGGTCGGCGAGGCCCAGCGCGGTGGTCAGCCCCGCCGCGCCCGAGCCGACGACGACGACATCGTAGAGATAAGGGTCCATCTACCTTCCCCCTCCTCCCCCGCGAAGCGGAGAGTGGGGAAGGTTGGGGTGGGGGAGTATGGTTTTCGGACGGAGACCCAAAGCCCTCACCCCAGCCCTCCCCACTCTCCGGCTGCGCCGGGGGGGGAGGGAGCAGATCCTTGCCCTCATGCCGCGCGCCTCGTCAGCTTGAGGAAGACGTCTTCGAGGTCGGCCTCGCGGGTCGAGACGTCGACAATCCCCAGGTCGGCTTCGGTCAGGCGGTGGAGGATGTCCCCGGCCTGTCGCTCGCGCTTGTCGTAGGTGATGCCGAGCGTCCGCGGGCCGCGTAGTTCGACGACCCCGCCAATTCCGACCGGGGCGGCGTCAAGGTCGCGGTCGACGGTGACGACAAGGATCTTGTCTTGCGCTGTCGCCAGCAGGGTGGATGTCAGGTCGTTGGCGACGATCCGCCCGCCGTCGACGATCGCGATGCGGTCGCACAACGCCTCGGCCTCCTCGAGATAGTGGGTGGTCAGGACGACCGTCGTCCCCCCGGCGTGAAGTTCGCGGACATAGTCCCACAACTGCGCGCGGAGTTCGATGTCGACTCCGGCGGTCGGCTCGTCGAGCACGAGCACCGGCGGGGTGTGGACGAGCGCCTTGGCGATCAGCAGCCGCCGCTTCATGCCCCCCGACAGAGTGCGCGAATAGGCGTGCGCCTTGTCCTCCAGCCGGACCGCGCGGAGCAGGTCCATCGTCCGCCGCCTCGCCTTGGGCACACCGTACAGACCGGCCTGCAGCTCGAGCGTCTCGAACGGGGTGAAAAAGGAATCGAACATGATTTCCTGCGGGACGATCCCGATTGACGCCTTGGCATTGCGCGGATGGTCGTCGATGTCGAAGCCCCAGATGTTGGCGCTGCCCCCGGTTTTGCGGACCAGCCCCGCAAGAATGTTGATCAACGTCGACTTGCCCGCGCCGTTAGGGCCGAGGAGGCCGAAGATGCTCCCGCGCGGAATGTCGAGGCTGACACAGTCGAGCGCCCGCTTGCCCCCGGCATAGGTTTTTTCGAGGTCGCGGATCGCGATGGCGGGGGTCCGCGCAGCGGCTTTGGGCGTGGTCATGTTCGTGGGATAGACCCCGTGCTGCGGAGCGGCAACCGCTTCCGCTCGCGGTGCGGCGCTGCTACACGCACGCAGCATGGACACGATCCCCCCGCCGGAAGTCTTTTACGTCGCTGCGCCGCGCGCGGTGTGCGACGGGGACGAAGACGACGGCCCGAACGGCCATCCGCGCGTCTACCTGCAAATGGGGGCAAGCGGATACGCCGACTGCGGCTATTGCGACCGGCGCTTCGTGTTGACCGGGGGACCGGCCGATATTCGGTAAATTACGCCACACTGTCATCCCCGCTGTCGTGGGGATGACACTATCGGGCTGGGGACTATGTCTCGCCGCGCCCGCCGCTGCCGCTCCCGTCGACCGTTTCGAGGTTGTCGCGAGCCCGCAGCCGCTCGCGCGCATCCGGATCAAGGGCGCCGAACTCGCCGTTCGCATCGCGCTCGGGTTCGACAAGGCGCTGTTGCTCAACCTCGCGCCAGCGACCAGAGCGCGGTTGAAGGCGTTCCCGCTGATCGGCAAGCAGACGTTCAAGTCCAATCTGATGCCCGGCGGCAGCGCGCTCATCCGGGGCAATCTGTACGACGTCGGCATCGTCGGCCTGTCGGAAACAAGTGTCCCGACGATCTGGTTCGACAAGGAATTGGCCGACGATAGCGACGGCGTCATCTCGCTGCTGGCGCTCCCCGTCGACCACGCGGTCGTCACGCAACCCGCCGCGCCAAAGGGCGGGCTGGTCTATGGCATCGGGCGCAAGGGCAGGGGCGACGCGGCGATGATCGCGTTGATCGGCGGTGAGAAGGTCAACGTCATCCTCGACATCCGCTCGCCCGAAACGCTGTTCAACGGGCGCGCCGCGCAGCTGCTCGAGCGCGCCGGGATGTTCAAACGCACCGGCAAGGTCGGGCTGTGGCGCCCGTTTCCCGGCAGCGCGCTCCCGTTCGAGCGCGTCACGCCGACGCCAGGGGCGGCGGTCCTCGGCCTGCCGCTGATCGCCCCCGCGGCGCGGGTGACCGAGGCACGGGCCAAGGAACTCGACGCGCGGGCGAAGGCGGGGACGAGCAGCGCCGAACAGGACGACGACGCGATCACCGTGACGGCCACGCGCAAGAAGCAGCAGCCGCCGTGGATCCTGATCGGGCGCGACATCCTCGATCATTGCAGCCGGATCGAGCTTGATCGACCGGGAGTGCGCTGGGCGCTCACGTGCGCCTTTCCGGCAAGCGCCAAGCCGCCTATATTGGCACGATGACCCACGATCCTGCGACGATCTTCTACCGCGACACCGGTCTCGACCCCGGTCGCACCGAGCGCCTTGTTGCCGACGCGCTGAACGGCTGCGACGACGGCGAACTGTACCTGCAATATGCGACGAGCGAATCGTTTAGCTTCGACGACGGGCGGCTGAAGGCGGCGACGTTCGACACGACGCAGGGGTTCGGCCTGCGCGGGGTCAAGGGTGAAACCACCGGCTTTGCCCACGCCAACGAACTGTCCGACAGCGCCATACGCCGCGCCGCCGATACGGTGAAGGTCGTCGCGGGCGGCCACGGCGGGACCGCGAGCCTCGACCGCCCGCCCCGGACCAACCGCCAGCTGTACACCGACGCCGACCCACTGTCGGCGATCCCGTTCAAGGCCAAGGTCGAACTGCTGCAGGCGATCGACGCCGCCGCCCGCGCCCGCGATCCGCGGGTCGTCCAGGTGTCGGCGAGCCTGCTCGGTAGCTGGTCGGTCGTCGAGATCGTCCGCGCCGACGGCCAGCGCGCGCGCGACATCCGGCCGCTCGTCCGCCTCAATGTGTCGGTCGTCGTCGCCAACGGTGACCGCCGCGAAACGGGCTTCCATGGCCTCGGCGGACGCTATCTGTACGACGACCTGATGAAGCCCGAGACGTGGAATGCGGCGATCGACACCGCGCTCGCCCAGGCGCTCGTCAACCTCGACGGCGTCGATGCGCCGGCAGGCGAAATGACCGTCGTCCTCGGCCCCGGCTGGCCCGGTATTTTGCTCCACGAGGCGATCGGCCACGGGCTTGAAGGCGACTTCAACCGCAAGGGCACGAGCGCCTTTGCGGGCCTGATCGGCCAGCGTGTCGCTGCTCCCGGCGTGACGGTGGTGGACGACGGCGCGATGGACGCGCGGCGCGGGTCGCTGACGATCGACGATGAGGGAACGCCGACTGAGCGGACCGTGCTGATCGAGGATGGCATCCTCAAGGGCTATATGCAGGACCGCCTCAACGCCCGCCTGATGGGGGTTCGCGCCACCGGCAACGGGCGGCGTGAAAGCTATGCCCACGCGCCGATGCCGCGAATGACGAACACCTTCATGCTGGCGGGGCGCGACGATCCGGGTGAAATTCTCAGCCGCGCCAAAACGGGGATCTACGCCAAGTCGTTCGGCGGCGGGCAGGTCGATATCACCAGCGGCAAGTTCGTCTTCACCTGTACCGAGGCGTATCGGATCGAGAACGGCCGCCTCGGCGCACCGATCAAGGGTGCGACGCTGATCGGCAACGGCCCCGACGTCCTGACCCGCGTCAAGGCGATCGGTAACGATCTTGCGCTTGACGAGGGTGTGGGCATTTGCGGCAAGGCGGGACAGAGCGTCCCCGCCGGAGTGGGCCAGCCGACGTTGCTGATCGAGGGACTGACCGTCGGCGGGACGGCGGCGTAGATGGAGTTTTTCACCGAAATCGACGCCAAGCACTGCGCCTTTGTCGAGGCGCAGCCGGTGTTCTTTGTTGCCACGGCTGCCCCCGACGCGCGGCTCAACCTTAGCCCCAAGGGGATGGACGTCTTCCGCGTTTTGTCGCCGAGGCGCGTCGCCTATCTCGACTATGGCGGGTCGGGCAACGAAACCAACGCGCATCTGCTTGCTGACGGGCGGATCACGATTATGTTCTGCGCCTTCGACCGGTCGGCGCTGATTTATCGCATCTATGGGCGCGGGGTTCCTGTCCTGCCGCAGGACGCGGGCTTTGCCGACCTCGCCGCGCATTTCACGATCGAGCGCGGCGTGCGGCAGATTTTCGACGTCACCGTCGAATCAGCGCAGTCGTCGTGCGGCTGGGGCGTGCCGGTGATGGCGTTCGACCGCGAGCGGCAGACGCTGCGCAAGTTCCACGCCGCCGACGTGCCCGCCGAGCGACTGGCCAAATACGCGACGCGCGACCGCAGCATCGACGGCCTACCGGTCAGATCACCGACCGAGCTGCCGTACAGTTAGTGGCCGACGCCGTCGTCGCCTTCCACGCCGCGTTCATCCTGTTCGGGCTGTTCGGCGCGGCGTTGCTGGTTCGCTGGCCGCACCTCGTCTGGCTCCATGCGCCGGTGCTGGCGTGGGGCATCTGGATCGAGTTCAGCGGCAATTATTGCCCGCTGACGCCGCTTGAGAACCGCCTGCGCGAGGAGGCCGGTGGCGTCGGCTATCAGGGCGGCTTCATCGACCATTATCTCACGCCGATCATCTACCCCGCAGACCTGACGCGCGGAACGCAGGCCGTCTTCGGCGCGATCCTGATTGGCGCGAACTTGTTGTTCTACTGGCGTTTTATCCGCTCGCGACGGCGGGCGGCGCGATGAGTCTCGTGGTCGTCGAAACGCTGTTCGACCGGATCGCGGGAGAAATTGCGCGCGGTCGACTCGAGTCCGCCGGGATCGACGCCGTGCTGTTCGATAGTGGCATCGCCTCAGTTATCGGCAGCGGCCTGTCGGGCGTCCGGCTCATGGTCGACGACAGCGACGAGGCGGCCGCGCGCGCGTTGCTCGCCGATATTGCGGGCGACCCCTCCGCCTAGATAACAGGCAGTCGCGCCGCGATCGCCGTTTTTTTAGTCAAGCCGCCGCCGTCTGTGCTGCACTGCACAAGGGCAGTCCGCACTGGCATGATGTTTGCAGGACCGTAACCATCGACCAGGGGCACGCACCTATGAAACTCGTCATCGCCATCATCAAACCGTTCAAGCTCGACGAGGTCCGCGAGGCGCTGACGAACGCCGGGGTGCAGGGCATGACGGTCAGCGAGGTCAAGGGTTTCGGGCGGCAGAAGGGCCAGACCGAAATCTATCGCGGGGCCGAATACACCACCAACATGGTGCCCAAGATCAAGATCGAAGTCGTCGTCGGCGACGATATCGTCGGCCAGGTGGTCGAGACGATCCAGCAGACGGCGCATACCGGCAGCATCGGCGACGGCAAGATCTTCGTCACCGACGTCGCCAGCGCGGTCCGCATCCGCACCGGCGAAACCAACGAAACCGCGCTGTAAGGGGGCCGACCACATGAAATTCCTCAAATCCCTGATTGCGGTGGGAGCAGCGGCAACGCTGACCGCCCCGGCATGGGCCGCCGCCGCGCTGATCAAGGCGCCAACCGCGCTTCAGCAGGCCGATATGTCGAACAAGGGCGACACGGCGTGGATGCTCGTCTCCACACTGCTCGTGCTGATGATGTCGATCCCCGGCCTCGCGTTGTTCTACGGCGGGCTGGTGCGGACGAAGAATATGCTCAGCGTGCTGATGCAGGTGTTCATGATCGTATCGATCGTCGCCGTGATCTGGTGCTGCTGGGGCTATTCGGAGGCGTTTACCGGCACCGGCAGCCCGTTCCCGCAGCTGTTCGGGGGCTTGAGCAAGGCGATGCTGATGGGCGTGTCGGCGTCGACCTATGCCGCGACCTTCTCCAACAATGTTTACATCCCCGAATATGCCTATGTCGTCTTCCAGATGACATTTGCCTGCATCACCCCGGCGCTGATCGTCGGGGCATTCGCCGAACGGGTGAAGTTCAGCGCGCTGATGGTCTTTGTCGTGGCGTGGATGACGGTCGTCTACTTCCCAATCGCGCACATGGTCTGGTACTTCGCCGGGCCGGACTTCCTGCCAGATGCCAAGACCGACGCCGGCTTCCTGTTCAACATGGGCGCGCTCGACTTCGCCGGTGGCACCGTCGTCCATATCAACGCCGGCATTGCGGGCCTCGTCGGCTGCCTGATGATCGGCAAGCGCCTCGGCTATGGCAAAGAAGCGACGCCGCCGCATTCGCTGACGATGACGATGATCGGCGCCAGCCTGCTGTGGGTCGGCTGGTTCGGGTTCAACGCGGGGTCGAACCTCGAAGCGAACGGCGTCACCGCGACTGCGTTCATCAACACCTTCGTGTGCACCGCTGCCGCCGCCGTCAGCTGGGCGCTCGTCGACCAGATCGTCCACGGCAAGCCGTCGATGCTCGGGGCGGCATCGGGGGCTGTCGCCGGATTGGTGGCGATCACCCCGGCAAGCGGGTTCGCCGCGCCGATGACGTCGATCCTGCTCGGCTTCATCGTCTCGCCGGTTTGCTTCCTGTTCGTGACCAAGGTGAAGGCAGCGTTCAAGTACGACGACACGCTCGACGTTTTCGGCGTCCACTGCATCGGCGGCATCATCGGCGCGCTCGGCACCGCGATCGTTGCCGCGCCGTCACTCGGTGGGCAGGGGACGATCGACTATACCGTCTTCCCCTACGCCGCGATCAAGCCCGAGGCGTATGACATGGTCGCGCAGCTGATCATCCAGTGCAAGGCAGTCGGGCTGACGCTGGCATGGTCGGGCATCGGCTCGGCGATCCTGTATTTCGTCATCGACAAGACGATCGGGCTCCGTCCCAGCGAGGAAGCCGAGCGCGAAGGCCTCGACATCACCGCCCACGGCGAGCGCGCCTACAACTACTGACCGGTTCCTCCCCAAGGAAATCAAACTGGGCCGGATGGGTAACCATCCGGCCCCTTTTTTGTGGCGAGCGTGACCTTCGACGGCGGGAAGTGTCCCCTCTCCCCGAGGGGAGAGGTAGGGCCACTTCGCCACTCGGGGGAGAGGTCGAGAGACGCGGGCGCTTGCCCGCGGCCCGGGAGAGGGGCTGGCGCACAGCCGCCGCTGCGCTACATCCGCCGCATGAAGGAAACCGAACAGGCGCGTACCCGCCGCCGCTGGATCACGCTGGGCGAGGTCGTCGGCATCGCCGCGCTGGCGATTTCGGGGCTAAGCTATTGGGATTCGCATCAAGAGCGGGTCGTTGCGGCGAAGGCAAAACCGGCGGCGGCGCGCGCAGGTCCGTTGTTGTTGACGGGAACGCTGGCCGACGGCGGCGCGCGCATCGACCTCAAGCCTGCAACCGGCGGGGTGATCCAGACGCAGACGATCCGCTTTCCGACTGCCGTCCGCGCCGACCCGGTCGAGACGACGGGCAACGCCCGGATCGAGGCGGCGTGGTTCGACACCGGGCTGCGCGCCGCGTTGAAGGGCCGTAAGGTCCATAGCGGGCGCCACCGGCTCGCCGTCGGAATCGCGACGACTTATGTTAGCAACGGCGTGTCGACGACCGACCGCGCGGTGTATGACATTGGCTACGCGCTCCACACGCGCGTCCTCCGCCCCGATGCGGTCGTGATCGAGGGGGTCAGCTTCGTTCATCGTATCAGCGGCGATTTGAGCGCGCCGGTCGATGCGCGTTTCGTCCAGTCGCCGGAGCCCGCCGAATAACGCTTAGCGGTATCGGCACAATCGGTTATTGGAGTCGCACTCAAAGGGGAGAGAACCGATGCGCCGTTTGACGACCAGTCTGCTTGCCGCCCTCCTTCTGGCCGGGACCGCCGCCGCCGCCCATCCCGACATGGCGGTCAAGGACAGCCACCGCCCCGCCGCCGACGTCGCCCGCGATGCCGACCGCAAGCCAGCGGCGATGCTCGAATTCGCGAAGGTCGGCCACGGTACCAAGGTCGCCGACTTCATCCCCGGATCAGGGTACTGGACGCGGCTGTTCGCGGTTGCGGTCAAGCCCGGCGGCAGTGTCGTCGCGATAGTCCCCGCTGCCGCGGCTCAGCTCGATCCCACGTCGGCCGCTGCCGTTACGGCACTCGGCACCGATGCTGCTTATGGTGATATCACGGTCGTCGCGTCGCCAGTCGATCCCGCCGCGCAGGGTATCGACGTGTTCTGGACGGCGCAGAACTACCACGACCTGCACAATGCACCGCCGGGAACCGTCGACGGCGTCAACCATGCGGTCTTCGCGATCCTGAAGTCGGGCGGCTATTACGTCGTCGTCGACCATGCCGCCGCCGCCGGGGCCCCCGCCGACGTGACGTCGAAGCTGCACCGGATCGACCCCGCCGTCGTCAAGGCCGAGGTCATCGCCGCCGGATTCGTCTTCGACGGCGAAAGCAAGGTGCTCGCCAACCCCGCCGACGATCACAGCAAGCTGGTGTTCGACCCCGCCATCCGCGGCCACACCGACCAGTTCGCGTATCGCTTCAAGAAGCCGTGACGGTGACGGCGGCGGTCGCCCCCGGCTGGGGCGCGGGGATCGCTGCCATTGCCCGCCACCCATGGACGCGGGGGGCGGCGCTGGTCTGGCTCGCGGCAACCGGCGCGGCGCTGTTCCTTGCGGGCGGGTATCTGCCGTTCGACCGTCCCGGCGTCGCCGCGTTGCCTTATGCCGTGCAGATGGCGTCGCCCGCGATCGGTCTGATCGAAATCTTCGCGCTGATGGCGGTAACGGTGACGCTCACCCGCACGCGCGTCATCCCCGATATCGCCGCGCGCGCGCCAGACTGGCCAACGGCAGAGCGTGAGGTTGCCGGTCTGCTCGCCTATGCGATGCTGGCGCAGGCGGGCGGCTGGCTGCTCGGCCCCGCGTTCGGTGTTCGCCCGTTCAGCTTTCACCTTGCTGGATCGCTGTTCGGGTGTTCGACCCTCGCGTCGCCGGGTGAGGCATGGGTGTGGGCGGTCTATAATTTCGTCGCGTTTGCCGTCGTGCCTTTTGTATGGTTCCGGCGACGCTACACGCCTGAACAGCTCAACCTGCGTTCGACCGACGTGCGCGGCGATTTCCGGCTGATCGCGGTGATCATGGCTCTCGAGACCGCGTGGGAGTTCGTCGGGGTCAACACCGATATTTTTCATCTCGGTGCGCCGGTGCTGGCGCGGGCGCTGCCGCTGACATTTCTGCTCTATGCGATCGGCACCGTTCTGCCAACGATGGTACTGATCCAGTCGATCCTGCTGCCGCGCTATCTGAAGCTAACCGGATCGACGGTGGCGACGGTGGTGCTGGGCGGCGTCACCTATGCGGCGATGCATCTGGTCGAGGGTTGGTCGCTGTTCGATTCGCCGCGGGACGGAGCGCTGTCGCTGATCTTCGTATTCCTAACGTACACCGGGCCGGGGATGATTAAGAGCGTGCTGACGCTGCGCACCGGCAATGCGTGGGTCCATGCGATTGGCTATCACCTTGTCGCGCCGCACGTCGTGATCGACACGCCCATGATCGCCAAGGTGTTCAGGATCGTCTGACTATTCCGCCGCCGTCGTTCGCGCGACCCAGTCGGCGCGGATCGCGTCGGCGGTGGTGCTCGCGCCGTCCTCGCGCCACCCCGGTGGTCCAGCGATTGCCATCCATCGCCCGTGCCAACGCTGTGCCGCGCGCACGTCACGGGCGATGGCCACCCATTCGTGGGTCGCGGTGACGACCGGGCTGAAGCTCGCGACATTGTGGACCAGACCGTACCGAACCGGCTCGGCATCGTCCTCGGCTTCGAAGGTCCCGAACAACCGGTCCCAGATGATGAACACGCCACCGTAGTTGCGGTCGAGGTAGCGCGGGTTGCTGCCGTGGTGGACGCGGTGATGCGACGGCGTGTTGAGCAGCCATTCGAGCGGCGCGGGAAGCCGCCGCACCGCCTCGGTATGGACCCAGAACTGGTAGATCAGGTTGACGCCTGCGACGAACAACACCAGCCGGACGTCGAAGCCGATCAGCAGCAGCGGCAGGCGGAAGGCGAAGCTGAGCGAGAAGAACCCGGTCCACGTCTGCCGCAGCGCCGTCGTCAGATTATAATGCTGGCTCGAATGGTGGATGACGTGGCTCGCCCAGAACCAGCGGACGCGGTGGGCGCTGCGGTGAAAAGTGTAATAAAGCAAGTCGTCGAGGACGAAGCACAGCGCCCCCGCCCACCACGTCACCGGAATCGCAAACAGGTGGAAGCGCGCCGTCGCGCTGTACGCGGCGACGATGGTCCCGCCGAACACGACCGCCGCCATCGTCGAGCCGAATCCCATCGTCAGCGACGTGAACGTGTCGCGCCAATCGTAATCGCCGCGCGCGCCGAGGCGGACGGCGACCATCTCGATCAGGACCAGCGCGATGAATGCCGGGGTGGCGAGGACGACAGGGTCGGGGAGAGTCATGGAATTGCCCTCATGCGCGAACAACCCAGCGGTCGCCATGCGGCACGACGCGCGCGACGCGCCCGTCGCTTGCCGTGACGGTCGCGGTGCGCGTGCGGGGATCGACGGCGGCGGCGGTCGCGACAAAGCCCGGCAGCGCGGCCTCGACGACGCTGCGCGCGGTGTCGATGTCGAGCGCGGGGTTCTTCGCAAAGCCGAGGACGCGCGCCAGCCCGACAAGGGCGATAATGCCGACGATCGACGTCCAGATCATGGCGCCACGCCCCGGGCCAGCGCGACCAGCGTCGGGCGCAAACCGGCAACGTCATAGCCGCCGCTCGCCGCCGCGGCGATGATCGTGGCCGCATCGCCGCCCCGGCTCGCTTCGGCCAATGCCCACAGGTTGGTCGACCGCGTTCCCGAGCGGCAGAAGGCGAGGACCGGCCCGGTTGCGGCGGTGAGGACAGCGGCCATGTCGGTGACTTGCTCGCGCGTGAAGCCGTGGCCGACGGGGATGGCGGTATAGGTGACCCCTGCCGCATCCGCCGCCGCGCGCAACTCGGCGCACGGTGGCTGGCCATAATCCTCACCATCGGGGCGGTTGTTGACGATCGCCGTGAAGCCCTGTGCCGCAGCGGTGGCGATGTCAGCGGGCGCGATCTGGCCAGCGACGGCAACATTTTCGGTCAGGCGGATGAACATGGAACGGGCTTACCGCGCGACGACCCGTGGGGAAAGAGGGAGGAGTGACCAGCGGCTTGCCGCCCATAGTCTTGCTCGCCCCAGCAGCGCGCGCGTATGACGGGCAGGGGGAGGACGGCATGACGCGCAAATTTTTTGGCACCGACGGCATTCGCGGGCTGACCAACGCTGCGCCGATGACGCCCGAAATCGCGATGCGCGTCGGCCAGGCGGCGGGGGCCAAGTTCCTGCGCGGCGCGCACAAGCACCGCGTCCTCATTGGTAAGGACACCCGCCTGTCGGGTTATATGATCGAAAGCGCGCTGACCGCCGGCTTTACCTCGGTGGGCATGGACGTCGTTCAGGTCGGGCCGATGCCGACGCCGGCGGTCGCGATGCTGACCCGGTCGATGCGCGCCGATCTGGGGGTAATGGTATCGGCGAGCCACAACCCATTTCACGACAACGGCATCAAGCTGTTCGGCCCCGACGGGTATAAATTGTCCGATGCCGATGAGCTGGAAATCGAGGGGCTGCTCGACGTTCCCCCCGTCCTCGCCCCGCCTGCCGGCATCGGGCGGGCACGGCGCATCGACGACGCGCAGGGGCGCTATATCAATTCGACCAAGGCGACCTTCCCCGACGGGATGCGGTTGGACGGGTTGAAGGTCGTCGTCGATTGCGCCCATGGTGCCGCATACAAGGTCGCGCCGCTGGCGCTGTGGGAACTTGGGGCCGATGTCATCGCGATCGGTGTTGATCCCGATGGATTCAATATCAATGCCAACGTCGGCTCGACCCACCCGCAGGCGCTTCAGGAGCGTGTCGTCGCATCGGGAGCGAACATCGGCATCGCCCTCGATGGCGACGCCGACCGACTGATCGTGGCCGATGAACATGGGTCGATCGTCGACGGCGACCAGTTGATGGCGCTGATCGTCACCGACTGGGCGCGGCGCGGCAAATTGAAGGGCGGCGGGCTGGTCGCGACGGTGATGTCGAACCTTGGCCTCGAACGTTATCTGACGGGCCAAGGTCTGACGCTCCACCGAACGGCCGTCGGCGACCGCTATGTCCTCGAGGCGATGCGCGCGAAGGGCTTTAACATCGGCGGCGAGCAGTCGGGGCATTTGATCCTGTCCGACCATGCGACGACCGGCGACGGGCTGATCGCGGCGCTCCAGATCCTTGCCGTCATGGTCGCCAGCGGCAAGCCGGCGAGCGAGCTGCTCCACTCGTTCGACCCCCTGCCGCAGCTGCTGAAAAATGTTCGCTTCGCGGGGGGCGCCCCCCTCGACACCGTAGCCGTCAAGGCGGCGATCGCGGCAGGGGAGGCGCGATTGAATGGTGCGGGCCGCCTGCTGATCCGCAAATCGGGCACCGAACCGCTGATCCGTGTCATGGCCGAAGGCGACGACATCGGCGTAGTGATGGAGGTGGTCGACGAGATCTGCGCGGCGGTGGTGGCGGCGGGGTAATTTCTTTATACGCGATCCTACTGACAGCGACGTTTTGATCTTGGAGGCTACATGAGCCGCGCCTTTTTGATCGGATTGATCGGCGGTCCGATTCTGCTCGTCGCGGGCGGATATACAGTCGCATTGTGGAGCTTTATCTGGCCCGTTTTGCTCGCCGTGCTCTCGGTCATCATTATCATATTTGCGATGGCCGTCTCCAGCGTCGGGCCGGCGTCGACAGTCGTTTGTACCGGCCCCGACCCGTATCCCGAAGCGACGGCTCGGCTGGCGACGGTTCGAGATCAAGAGAGCGTAGATGGGCGGGCACGGCGGGCGTTCGATCCGAACCCGGGCGACGTCGCCTGCCCATCGCCAATATTCCCGCTGTACAATCCCCACCGGCTTCCCCGAAGGACCCGCAAACCTCTGCCGACGACCTATTACGGCATCGGCAAACCCAAAGTATGAACACACGCCCCTTGATCCCCCGCATCCTCATCGTCGCTGGCTCCGACTCGTCCGGGGGCGCAGGCGTTCAGGCGGACATCAAGACTGTCACCATGCTCGGCAGCTATGCCGCGACGGCGGTGAGCGCGGTGACGGTGCAGAATACGCTCGGCGTCAGCGACGTGTTTGCGGTGCCCCCTGCCATCGTTGCGGCACAGATGCGCGCCGTGATCGACGATATTGGCGTCGATGCTGTCAAGCTCGGGATGCTTGGCTCGGCGGCGGTGATTGCGGCGGTCGCCGAGGGCTTGCGCGGTGTGACCGCCCCCATCGTCCTCGATCCGGTCATGGTCGCCAAGGGCGGCGCGCGCCTGCTCGATGATGATGCGGTTGCGGCGCTGATGGCGCTCCTCCCATTGGCCGCGATCGCGACGCCCAACACGCCTGAACTTGCCGCAATGACCGGGGTCGAGATCGAGGACGAGGGCGATGCGCTCCTCGCCGCGCAGGAACTGATCGGGCTCGGCGCGCGCGCCGTGTTGGCGAAGGGCGGGCACATCGACGGCGACGAGGTCGTCGACTGGTTGGTCACGCGCAATGGGCACACGCGCTTTGCCGCGCCGCGTATTGTCAGCCGCCATACCCATGGGACCGGGTGCACGCTGGCATCGGCGATCGCCGTCGGCCTCGGGCGCGGGGAGGCGATGGCCGACGCGGTCGCGGCGGCGCGGGCGTATGTGGCGGGGGCGATCCGCCATGCCCCGGGGTTCGGCGCGGGGCACGGGCCGCTGGGGCACGGGTGGATGCTCGTGCGATGAACCCGCGTCGGAGCCGCGACCGCGCCGGTCCGTGTCTGTCGCGCGAGCGCACCCACGGCGGCATCGTCGCCGGGGTCGATGAGGCGGGGCGGGGGCCGCTCGCCGGACCGGTCGTCGCCGCGGCCGTGGTGCTCGACCCCGACTGCTACCCGGATGGCCTCAACGATTCGAAGGTCTTGACCGCCGCCCGCCGCGAAGCTTTGCTGGCGATGCTCCGCGACTGCGCCGAGATCGGTGTCGGCGTTGCCAGCGTAAATGAGATCGCGGCGCTTAACATCCTCGGGGCGACGATGCTGGCGATGACGCGGGCGGTGGCGGCCCTTCCGCGCACACCGTGCCATATCTTAATCGACGGCAACCGCGCCCCACGCTGGGCGCATTCGACTGCAACCATCGTCGGCGGCGATGCCCTGTCGCTGTCGATCGCCGCCGCCTCGATCGTCGCCAAGGTGACGCGCGACGCGCTGATGGCCGACCTTGCGCGCCTCCACCCCGGTTATGGCTGGGCGACGAACATGGGCTATGGCACCGCTGAACATCTCAGCGGGTTGACCCAGCACGGCGCAACCGTCCACCATCGCGCCAATTTTGCCCCCGTCGCCGCCGTCCTGCAATCGGCGCGCGGCTGAGTCCTTTGGGCAACACGCCACCGGTGGTGGTTCCGCACTGCACCGACTCAACACCTAGTCGTTTCGAGTCGAATGGGAGAACATCGCGGCAACCCTCTGATTTGCCATGCCCTTGACGCCCCGCCGCGCCGGACTCATGGCGCGGGGAGGGGCGAAGGGGGAGCCAGTTGGAACTCGACCGCATCATTACCGGCGACTGTATCGACGCGATGGCGGCGCTGCCCGCGAAGTCGGTCGATGTCATCTTCGCCGACCCGCCGTACAACCTCCAACTCGCCAACGCCCTTCATCGGCCCGAAGGCAGCGAGGTCGACGCCGTCACCGATGCGTGGGACCAGTTCGACAGCTTCGCCGCGTATGACGCCTTTACCCGGGCATGGCTCGCAGCAGCGCGACGGGTGTTGAAGGACACCGGAACGATCTGGACGATCGGCAGCTATCACAACATCTTCCGCGTCGGTGGCGCGCTTCAGGACATGGGCTTTTGGGTGCTCAACGATATCGTTTGGCGCAAGGCGAACCCGATGCCAAATTTCAAGGGGACGCGCTTCACCAACGCCCATGAAACGCTGATTTGGTGCGCCAAGTCCGAAACGTCGCGCTACACCTTCAACTATCAAGCGATGAAGGCGTTGAACGAAGATCTCCAGATGCGCTCCGACTGGCTGCTGCCGATCTGCACCGGGGGCGAGCGGATCAAGGTCGACGGTGTCAAAGCGCATCCGACGCAAAAGCCGGAGGCGCTGCTCTACCGCATCCTGCTCGCGTGCACGCAGCCTGGCGATATCGTCCTCGACCCGTTCTTCGGTACCGGCACGACCGGCGCGGTCGCGAAGCTGCTCGGGCGGCGGTGGATCGGCATCGAGCGGGACGCGAAATACGTCCGCGTCGCATCCAAGCGCATCGCCGAGCTGCTCCCTTTGTCGGGCGGCGACATGGCGGTCACCGAATCGAAGCGCGCGGCACCGCGCGTTGCGTTCGGCGCGCTCGTCGAAACCGGGCTGATCCGCCCCGGCGCGTTCCTGACCGATGCGCGCCGCCGGGTCCGCGCCCGCGTCCGCCCCGATGGCAGCCTCGATATGGCCGGCGCGGGCGACGCTGTGACCGGCTCGATCCACCAATGCGGCGCGGCGGCACAGAACGCGCCAAGCTGCAACGGCTGGGCCTTCTGGCACGTCGAGGACGGGATGGTTCCGATCGAGGCTTTGCGCGAACGATACCGCGCGGCGGGGTGAGGGAGCGGCGCAAATTGCCGAGCGGCAACGCCCACGAAAAGTGTAGGAATATCTTACACATTCGCAGTCGCACTCGCGACCCACATATTTTATTACAACAGCTTACTGATATGGCCCAATCCTTACATCAATAATAGTAACCTTTTTGCTGGAGAGTTTCGATGAAGACGTTGATGACCATTGCCGCTGCCGCCGCGATGCTGGCGAGCGTTCCTGCAACCGCCGTGGTGGTTGTTGGCGCGACCAAGATCGAGATCACGAACGCCTTCCCGACCTATCTTCAGGTTGCCGAAGTGCAGGCGTTCAACTTTGGTGCCCTCAACGTCGCCGCGTCGGCCAACGGCGGGGTCGCTTCGGCGTCATCCGTTTATTCGGCGACGAGCTCGGCAGACAAGGCCAATGATGGTAATTCCATCATCAATTCTTATCCGAACATCTTCCACTCGGCAGGCGCCGGGTCGGGCGAGTTCCTCGACATTACCTTCGCCGCAGCCAACCTGTCGAGTCTGTCGATCTTCGGTCGCACCGATTGCTGCAACGAGCGTGATTTGTACAACGTGACGATCTTCAATGCCGCCGGGGCGACGCTCTACAGCGGCCAGGTTGACGCGCGTGGCCAGACCGGCACCGTCATCTTCGACGCTGGTGTCGTTCCTGAGCCTGCCAGCTGGGCGATGATGGTTGCCGGTTTCGGCCTCGTCGGCTTCGCCGCACGCCGCCGGTCTGCCGCCGTCGCCGCCTAAACTCGCGATTACGTTCGAATGGAGGGCGGCTCGCAGGGGTCGCCCTTTTTTCGTTTGGTCGTCGCCAAGGTCAGTTTACGATCTGGCGCTGGCGTGCGGATCTCCACTACCGCTGGCGCCTCACCATTTCCTAAGATCGATCTCGGTTGACGCCGCCGCGCGCAGTTCGTGTCGGCCAGCCTTACAGTTCGCGTCCGGTCGTGGTCGCCGTATTCCTATAAGACATTGAAAGCACTGCCGCCCCTACATTTGGCACGACCTTTGCTCAGCTCTGTTTACCGAAATGCACCCATAAACAGGAAGTAAAGTGATGGTTTTCAAAGTACTTACAGCAGTCGTGCTGGTTGTCGCCGCCACTTCCGCCAGCGCTGCTCCCCGTCTTCACCCGATCTGGGATACACAGATTGTGCCACCGACGACGCAAGTCGAACCCTCTGTTGGCACCGTTCCCGAGCCGGCGACGTGGGCGATGATGATCGTGGGATTCGGTCTTGTCGGTGTCATGCGCCGGCGCAATCGTTCGGTTGTCGCCTAATCGAAGCGGTGAAGACACGTCCGACGCGCGCAATCGCCTGCCCGAAAAGCTTTACGGTGTGGTGACTTGGCCTCGTCCGTAGACAGGAGAGAGCGGGATCGCGCTACTGTGCGGTGGCTTGGACGGTTTCGCTCCGCGCCCCTTACGTTGCGGCCTTGCGTAAAGGGGACGCGCCCGCAATAGTTAGGTGATGATCCGGTCCGTTTTCGCCCTCGCCCTCCTCCTCGCCGTCCCCACACTCGCCGCGCCGCCGCTCCCGGCGATCACCCCCGACATTCCGGCGAAGTTCGCCAACCGCACCGTCGCCGCCAATGCCGACTTCACCAAGCGCGAGGTCGAGATCGCGATGCGCGACGGGGTTACGCTCCATACGGTGATCGTCATCCCCAACGGGGCGCAGCGTGCGCCGATCATCCTGACGCGGACGCCCTACCACGCCGACAAGCGCGCGGCGCGAAGCGACAGCCCGTCGATCGTCGCGACGCTGCCGCAGGGTGATGAGGTCTTCGCCGTCGCCGGCTATATCCGCGTGTTTCAGGACGTTCGCGGCAAGTATAAGTCGGGCGGCGACTATGTCATGGTCCGCCCCGTGCGCGGCCCGCTCAACCCGACCAAGGTCGACCACGGCACCGATGCCTGGGACACGATCGACTGGCTGGTCAAAAACGTCCCCGAATCGAATGGCCGCGTCGGCATGATTGGGTCGAGCTACGAAGGCATGACCGTCCTGATGGCGCTGACAGACCCGCACCCGGCGTTGAAGGTCGCGATCCCGATGTCGCCGATGGTCGACGGGTGGAAAGGCGACGACTGGTTCCATAACGGCGCGTTCCGCCAGAACAGCTGGCATTATCACGCCAGCCAAACCGAGGTGAAAGGCGACGGCGACGCGATCGCAACGGGCGTCTACGATGATTACGATGCGTTTCTCCGCGCCGGGTCGAGCGGCGACTTTGCCCGTAAATACGGCGTAGCCGACCTGCCTTATTCGGTGAAGGTCATGCAACACCCGGCGTACGATAGTTTCTGGAGCGAGCAGGCGCTCGACCGAACGCTCGCCGCCCACCCGACGAAGGTGCCGACGATGCTCGTCGTCGGACGGTGGGATCAGGAGGATATCTACGGCGCCTATGCCGTCTATGCTGCGTTGAAACCGCTCGGCGTCGCGCCGGTGCATCTGGTCGTCGGCCCGTGGCGGCACAGTGGGGTCAACTACGACGGGTCGAGCCTCGGCCCGCTCAACTTCACCGGCGACACGGCGCTCGAATTCCGCCGCGACGTGATGCAGCCGTTCCTCGATCAATACCTTCGCGACGCCGCTCCGACCGCCGACACGCCGCCGGTGTGGAGCTATGAAACCGGCACCAACAAATGGCGGCGGCTCGACACGTGGCCGAAAACGGCGACGCTCACCCCGCTTTATCTTCAGGCTGGCATGGGCCTCGGCTTCGGCGCGGCGGCGAGCGGGCACGACGATTATGTCAGCGACCCCGCGCACCCAATTCCGTTCGTGCCGCGCCCGGTGCGGATGGCCGATGCCGCCGTGTGGAAGCCGTGGCTCGTGACCGACCAGCGTCCCGCTGCGGCACGCCCCGACGTCCTGACTTACACTGGGCCTGTCCTGGCCGCGCCGGTCCATATTGCGGGGCAGGCGATGGTCGACCTGTTCGCTAGCACCACCGGGTCGGACGCCGACTGGGTCGTTAAGCTGATCGACGTTTTTCCCGACGAGGTCGCGTCGCAGTCCGAACTCGGCGGCTATCAGTTGCCGATCGCGCTCGACATCTTCCGGGGCCGTTACCGCGAGTCGCTGACGACGCCGACGGCGATCCCGGTCAACACGCCGCAACGCTATCGGTTCGCCCTGCCCAACGCCGATCACGTTTTCCTCCGCGGCCATCGGATCATGGTCCAGATCAGTTCCACTCTGTTCCCGCTTTACGACCGCAACCCACAGACCTTTGTGCCGAACATTTTCGACGCCAGATCCGGCGATTACCGTATCGCGACGATGCGGGTGCTGCGCGGCGGGGCAAAGGCGAGTGCGATCGACCTACCCGTTGTTGCCAACTGATCGTCACCGGCACAGCCTCTATCGCGCTGCTTTAAACGGGTTCGCGCCGGGTCCGCCGCGCCCGGTCCTGCGGCCCGCGGCGGTACCGCGCACGGAGCGCTGCAGGTCCGCAGCGGAGTCGACGGCGTAGGCTGATCTCGGTGGCGGTATTTTAACCAGGGAAGTTAGAGCGTGACCCCCGAAGCGATCGAGAGGCTCTTCGTTCGATTGAGCGCCGGAAATCCGGCGCCGACGACCGAACTCGACTATGTCAACGCTTATACGTTGCTCGTCGCTGTCGTCCTGTCGGCGCAGGCGACCGACGTTGGCGTCAACCGCGCCACCGCCGGGCTATTTGCTCGCGCGACGACGCCGGCAGAGATGGTCGCGTTGGGCGAAGACGTCATCCGCAACCAGATCAAAACGATCGGGCTGTTCAACACCAAGGCCAAAAACGTCCTCGCGCTCAGCGTCGTCCTCGTCGCCGACCACGGCGGCGACGTGCCGCACGACCGTGAGGCGCTCGAGGCGCTGCCCGGCGTCGGGCGCAAAACGGCGAACGTCGTCCTCAACGAAATTTTCGGCGACGAGACGGTCGCCGTCGATACCCATATTTTCCGCGTCGCCAACCGTACCGGCATCGCCCCCGGCGCGACTCCACGCGCGGTCGAAGACGGGCTTATGGCCGTCATTCCAGCGGCTTATCGCCGCCATGCGCATCATTGGCTGCTGTTGCACGGGCGCTATGTCTGCCTCGCGCGCCGCCCGCGCTGTGCCGATTGCGCTATCGCCGATGTCTGCGCGTTCCCAGCCAAGACGCTCGCGTGACGAAACTTATACGCTGCCCACGGATTAACAGGGGGTTCAGTGGCAGTTGCTTACTGTGCCAAGGTAGTATTTAGTTGCGTTGCTTATATTTATCCGGGCTTGGGTTGACGATGTACCGTTGGCTGACAATCGCTGGTCTTTTGGGGCTCGCCGGGTGTGGGGCCACTTCACCTGGCCGCCCGCCGGTCGCCACCACAGTGGCGGCCGCGCCAAAATCCGCAGCTGCCGCTTCAACGATTTCGTGTGTTGAACTGAGCCGCATCCGCGAAGCGCGCGTCGTCGATGACCGGACGATCGACTTTTACGTCGGCAATCACGAAGTATTGCGGAACACACTGCCAAATGCATGCTCACAGCTCGGCTTCGAGCGCGCTTTCACCTATTCGACGTCGCTGAGCAAATTATGCTCGGTCGATATTATCACTGTTATTGTTCAGGGCGGCGGCGTCCATACCGGGGCGAGCTGCGGCCTCGGCGCATTCGTGCCCTATACCCCGATTCCGAAATAGCCGTCTGGCGCAAGCACGTTGGCGCTGCTAAGTCTTTCGCCACGCACCCGTAGCTCAGCTGGATAGAGCACTGCCCTCCGAAGGCAGGGGTCGGGGGTTCGAATCTCTCCGGGTGCACCAGTTTTCAATGGTTTAGCGTGCAGCGGTCTACCGCGTACGGAATGCGTGTGGAAAACGTGGGGTCAGATTGCTTCGGTAACCCTTGCGGCTGCCGCTTAGAACCTGAACCGCTCGTCGACGTTGTCGACCTTGTTGCGCTTTTCCAGCAACCACCGAATAGCCTTAAGTTCGGCCACTGCCTTATCGACGGCACTGGCAATGCCGTAGAGTGCCACAATCACAAAGAACGCGAATAACGCGACCCAAAATTCAAAATTGCTCAACTGCTGCGCCCCCAACTTTCGAGGGACCCTACCTTGTACCTGACGCGTCCGCCACGTTGCGTCCGATCCCGCTGCCGTCGCGTATGCCGGAGCAATCTTGCTCATTGACGGGCGACGGCAGTCGCCCATGCAGTCGGCGTTTCGTCAGCGGAAGCGCGTGGCGGCGGGGTGTATGGTGGTAGCAGGGAGCCGACAATATACGGACTTTGCCGCGCTAACGATCCTCGTCCTCCACCAGCCGCGTCACCATCTTGAGATACCGCGCCGCCGCCTCAGTCGCTGCCGACCGGCCACCATGCTTCCACGCATTGCGGTTGCCGAGCGGTGCGCCCGGTGACGGCCCGCCGTGCATCCGGCAGCGCCCATTAGGCATCGCGGGCGATCGGCACGGTTTCCCGCTCCGCGTTTGCGCTCCGCATCGGTTGGCAAGGTGCATTGGTGCCGCGCGTGACTGTATTCTCAAGGATGCCTGTCTGGCTTGGCCGATCTGAAGCCAAATCGAGTAGCATTCGAAAATCGTTACCGCGCAACGTCCTTAGAAAAGTGTAAAGAATCCCGACACTGCTGAGCGGCGCTCGTTTCGACACTCGAACGAGCTCAGTGATTTAGACCTCGTTCTGACGCTGGCACGTTTCCTGCATACAAGCACGTAGTCAACAAAAAAGGCCCGTCAATGCGTTCACTTTCACATGTCGCAGTCATTGCCGCCTTCTTGGGATCGGCACCGGTTTTCGCCGCCAATGTAATCGACCAGTCGCAGAATAGTGGCCCTTTATATATGGCGAATTTTGGCCAAGGTGGCCTCGCACAAAGCTTTACGGCGGGTGCAACAAACAGTTCGGGCGGAGGTGTCGAGCTTCAGGACACGGCAACTAGCGCGTTTACCGTTAACTTCGGGCTCTACACCGCACTTCCCAGCGCCGGTGGCACACTGTTGGCTAGCGGGATCGCCAACGTAGTCACAGGAGACCAGTGGGCCAATGCGTTTTGGGCTCCTGTCACTGTCACTTCCGGCACACAATACTTCCTAACTTTCGGCTCCACATCAAATGCTGGTGTGAAGGGGGACGGGAATAATCCGTATGCAGGAGGACAGGTGTATGCGAACAATTACGGCAGCTTCCCGTCCTATGATTACACATTTCATACCTTCACCAACAATTCGGTTGGTAGCGTGCCGGAGCCGACGAGCTGGGCATTTCTCGTCGTTGGCTTGGGCCTCGTCGGCGTTGCTGCACGCCGCCGCACGACTGTAGTCACCGCCTAAGAGCGCTAGGCACAACGGAGGGCGGCCCGCGTACATGGGCCGTCCTTTTTTGTTGCCACGACGGGATGTAGGGCGACCCAGATTCGCA
>JAYTXW010000207.1:0-4068 GCA_043742745.1 Sphingomonadaceae bacterium | reverse complement strand
CGAGCGGGACAAGGACCTGGCTCTGCTGGAGGTGGCGGGCCTGGTTGACGTCGGTCTTGCCCATGACGATCGCGATCTTGCAGCGCGGGTCGCCGACGCCGCTCGACCACCATTTGCGCCCGTTGATGACATAGTCGTCACCGTCGCGGACGATGCTCGTCTCGATGTTGGTCGCGTCCGACGAGGCCACGGCGGGCTCGGTCATCAGGAACGCCGAGCGGATTTCGCCCGCCATCAGCGGCCGGAGCCACGTCGCCTTCTGCGCCTCGGTGCCGTAGGTGCGCAGGACCTCCATGTTGCCGGTGTCGGGGGCGGAGCAGTTGAACACCTCCGACGACCAGCCGGCGCGGCCCATTTCCTCGGCGAGCGGCGCATATTCAAGGTTGGTCAGGCCGGGGCCCTTCCACTCGGCGGTGTCGTGTTCGGATAGGTTGAGGAACAGGTTCCACAGCCCTGCCGCGCGGGCGATGGGTTTCAGTTCCTCGATGACGGGAAGCACCTTCCACCGCTCGCCTTCGCCGACTTCACGCTCGTAGCGCGCTTCGTTCGGGTAGATGTGTTCGTCCATGAACGCGCGCAGCCGCTCGATCAGGCCGTTCATTTTATCGCTATAGTCGAACATCATCGCTCAGCTCTCCCCATATTGGTTGGCCCCAGATGTCACGCGCAGCCAAACGAATCCAGCACGAACATCGATATTTCACACCATGCGTCACCGAACCCCGCCACAGGCGCGGCGATCAACGCGGCGTGAGCTGGAGAACGGTCGCGGTGGCGGGGAAGTTGGCCGCGACCGATTCGAACGCGGCGCTGCCGTTCGCGGCGACGATCGCGACCGGCGCGGCGATGCGCCAGCGGATGGCGACCGGGCCGGCAGGATCGCGGAGGACGGCGTCGATCGCGGTCAGCGCGACCGGAGCGGCGGTCGGGTTGGCGACGCTGCCGCTGACGAGAAGGACGTTGGTGCCGTTGGCCAGCGTCCGCCGCTCGCCGTGCGCGGTGACGACGAGCGGCGACGCGGGAGCGGACGGCGGATTGACGACGCCGTCGAGCGCCTCTCCCATCAGCGGCACCCGGCGCAGGTCGAGCGGGGGCAGATCGAGCGGCGCCAGGCCGAGCGACGGCATCTGGCGCGCAAGGTCGCTCGGGCGAGGCAGGCCAAGGCGTGGCGGATCGAACGTGTCGACGGGCGTGTATTCGACGATCGCCGCCGCCGTCACCGTGGCGGCGATCAGCACAATTGCGACGATCAGGCCGTAGCGGCGGCGGGATGTGGGTTCAGGGTCGGGTGACCATGTGGGGGTCGCTGCCGCCTCGGGTAGCGGCGTCACCAACGGCGGCGGCGGCTCGGGCGGGGCGCTGGCCACAACCGCGACCGCAACCGGTGCGACGGCAGCGTCGACCATAGCGGGTGGCAGGTCGGCGACGATCGTCGGCACCGGCGGCGTCACCCCGTCGGGCCACACCGTCCAGCCGTGGCGACACGCGGCGCAGCGAACTTCGCGCCCCGCGACCGGCACGGCGGCGTCGGCAACGCGGTAACGCTTGCCGCAAGCGGGGCAGATGGCGATCATCGTGTGAGCCTAGCCGAGCGGGCGCGCGGCGTCACGGCCTGTCGCGGCATACCGCAGCCGAACCACTAGCGCGGCGGCAGCAGTTTGACCGGGTCGCTCGGCGTCCGTCCGCGCCGGACCTCGAAATGGAGCTGCGGCTCGTCGACCGCGCCGGTCGCACCCGACCGGGCAACGATATCACCGCGCCGCACCGCCTGCCCGCGCGCGACGAGCAACGCCTCGTTGTGGCCGTACGCCGATACCCAGCCGTCGGCGTGTTTGATGAGGACGAGGTTGCCGAACCCTGCGACGGCGTCACCGGCATAGGCGACGACCCCGTCGGCGGCGGCGCGGACGGGGGTGCCGGGGGTCGCGCGCAGGTTGACGCCGTCGTTGAACCGCCCCCCGGCCTTGGGCCCGAACGCCGAGACGATCCGACCGTCGAGCGGCCACGCAAAGGTCGGCGTTCCGCCCGGCAGAATGGGCAGCGGCGGCGCTGTCGCGGCGACGACCGGCGCGCGCGGCAACGGCCGTGGCGGCAGGGTCCGCGGACGCGGCGTGGTCGCCGTGTCGGCAGGGCGCGGTGCGGTCGCACCAGGGTCGGCGGGGCGCGGTGCGGTCGCACCAGGGTCGGCGGGGCGCGATGCGGTCGCACCAGCGGGAGCGGGGCGCGATGCGGTCGCACCAGCGGGGGCGGGGCGAACGGGTCGTGTGACGCGGGCGGCGCGCGCGGGACCGCCGGCGGGTTCGGCCCCGGTGATCAGGTCGTCGATGTCGATCTGGAAGGCACGCGCGCGTTCCGCCGGGGTCTGGGCGGCGACCGCCTTCGCGCTCGGCAGCAGCAGCGTGTCGCCGATCTCGATGGTGTACGGCGCCTTCAGATGGTTCGCCGCGACGACCTTCGACCACGCCACGCCGTACGCGCGCGCGATGGCGATGCCGGTCTCGCCGGGTTTGACGGTGTGCCGCCGCCCGCCGGATACCGCGACCGCATCGGTGACGACCCGGTGGGCGACCCACGGCGCGCGCGGGGGCGGTACGGGAGCGGGATCCGCAGCGGTGACGCGCGGCGGCGGCGGCGCGGGCGGCAACCGCTCGCGCCCGCACGCGGCGAGAAGTGCGGCAGCCAATACGGCGCGGGGAAGGCGGGGGACGGTCACACTGCAGCGTCTAGGCGAACCGGCTGGGCCGCGCCACGGCTCTAAGTCAGGCGTCGCCGAAAATTTCGGCGGCGGTCAGGGTGACGCCGGGGTCGGTGAGGACAAGGTCATCGCCCGCCGCCACCTCGCGCTGCGTCCATGCGGCAGGGCCGGTGCGTTCGTGGACGTCGAGCGTGCGGGCAACGGGATCGACGTGAACGATCGTCGCGATGCTCGGTAACAGCTTATATTCGGCAATCTTGCCGCCCCGGTCGAATGCAGCGGTCGACGGCGACAAAACCTCAAAGATTACTTTCGGAAACATCCGGGCGAGCCGGTCGGCGGCTTCCGGGCCGAAATCGCGTGGATCGCAATAGATCGCAACATCGGGGTAGCGCAGGTTGGTCAGGTTGAGTTGCAACCCGGTGTCGGAGTTGGCGGGGCGACAGCCGCTTCCGGCCAGCTTGCGATATAACGTGGCGTAGATCGCCCCGGCGGTGTCGGCATGGCGGTTGGTGCCACCGCCCATCAACCAGATTTCGCCATCGATCAGCTCGTACTTTTCGTCGGCCCCGCCAACCTCGGCGAAGAATTGATCGACGGTAATCTTGCGCTTGCGTCGGTCGAGCATCGGACCCTCCGTTCGCCTCTATAGCAGCGCCTTCGCCACCGCCGCCAGCGTCGCGTCGTGGGTCAGGTCGAGGTGGAGGGGGGTGACGGCGATCGCTCCGTTCCGGATCGCGTGGAGGTCGGTTTCGCCCGCCGGGTTGGTCATCTCGCGGCCATAGCCGAACCAGAAATACGGGAAGCCGCGCGGGTCGGTGCGCGCGTCGATGCGGATGTTGCCGTAATCGCGGAACCCCTGCCGCGCGACGACGACGGGGGGGGCGGCAGTGACTGTGGGCGGGAAGTTGACGTTCATCAGAACCCCCGACGGCCATTCGCCCGCCGCCGTCCCCAGCGCCGCCAGCCGCCGAACGATGTCGGGTCCGTGCGTTCGCGCCGGGCCGAAATCCTCCGACCCCACTGTGTAATCGGCGAGCGCCTGGCTGAGCGCGATCGAGCGGACGCCTGCGAGGCAGCCCTCCATCGCCGCCGAAACGGTACCGGAATAAGTCACGTCCTCGGCCATATTCGGGCCGCGATTGACGCCCGACAGGATCAGGTCGGGGCGGTGATCCTTCATCACATGGCCCAGCGCCATCATCACGCTGTCGGTCGGTGTGCCGCGCACGGCGAAGCGCTTGTCGCCGACTTGCTTCAGCCGGATCGGCGCGGTCAGGGTGAGCGAGTGCCCCGTCCCCGATTGCTCCTCCGCCGGGGCGACGGTCCACACGTCGTCGCTCAGCTCGGCGGCGATGCGGGCGAGCACAACG
>JAYTXW010000206.1:0-2127 GCA_043742745.1 Sphingomonadaceae bacterium | reverse complement strand
ATCGCGGCGCGCTGGGCGCAGGGAAACGACATCGTGCCGCTGATCTTCCCGCTCATTTCCGGGTTCGCGCTCGTCGGCCCGCTCGCCGCCGTCGGCCTGTACGAACTGAGCCGTCGGCGCGAGGCGGGGCTCGACACGCGCTGGACCCACGTCTTCGATATACTCCACGCGAAATCGATCGGCACCATCGTTGCGCTCGGGGTCATTCTCGCCATCCTGTTCGCCGCATGGCTCGCAAGCGCACTGGCGATCCAGCAATGGGCGATGGGGCCGGGTAGCATGGGCGACATCGGCACGTTCCTGACCAACGTCGTCGGGACGCCCGGCGGTCTGAAGCTGATTGTCGTCGGCAACCTTGCCGGCTTCGCCTTCGCCGCCGTCACGCTGGCGATCGCAGCCTTTTCGTTTCCGCTGGCGCTCGACCGCGACGTGTCGCTTCCCGAGGCGATCGGGACGTCGGTTCGGGTTGTGTTGGCCAACCCTGCGATGATGGCGGCGTGGGGTGCAATCGTCGTCGCCGGACTCGTGCTCGGGGCGCTCCCGGCGTTCGTCGGGCTGGCGGTGGTCATGCCCATCCTCGGTCATGCGACATGGCACCTATACCGGCGGGCACTTGGATAACCGCTAACCGCGGTCGCGCAGGGACCAGAGCTGCCACGCCACGAAGCCGAGAACGACGGCGGCGAAGAAAATTCCCTCGATCGCGCCCAATTCCATCAGCCGATCCCCCACGCCGTCGCGGCGTCGCCAATGAGGCCGACCGCCGCTGTCGGATCCTCCTCATGCGCGAGATGCCCGAGCGGACCGAGCGAGATCGCTGTCGCCCCTGCAACTTTGGTTGCTACATCGCGCGACACCTGCGGCGGAATCGTCGCGTCGCGATCGCCGTAGAGCAGGCGCAGCGGCGCGGTCAGCTTCGGCAGGTCGGTCGCGAGGGCGGCGAGGTCCCAGTTCGCCATCATTGCCAGCGCCCCGGCGACATGGTCGCGGCGGCTGAAGAGGCGTGCGTAGAGCTCGACCCCGCGTTGGTCGATCGTTGAGCCGGTCGATTTCGGCAGGAAGCGCGCGACGACGCCGGGCCGCCGCGCCTGGGTCGCGACGAGCGCGGGGATCAGCGGATTGACAAACAGCACCCGCGCCATCGTCGGAAAGATTGCTGCGGCAATACCGGGAAACGGCAGCAACGCGCCATTGATCGCGACCACCGGAACCGGCGTCGTCAAGCTGCAGCGCAGCGCGACCGCCGCTCCGGCGGAATGCCCGACGATTAACGCCGGCGTCACCCCGAGCGTCGCGAGCAGCGCCGCGACCGCCGCCGCCATTGCCGGGGTTGTCGGCGACGTCAGGCCCGAGGTGAAGCCATGGCCCGGGAGATCGGGGACGATCACGGTAAAGCGTTTCGCCAGCAAAGGCATGACGTCGCGCCAACTATGCGTCGCACCGCCAAGGCCGTGGAGCAGGACGACGACCGGCCCCGCGCCCGTCACTTGAACGTGCCAGCGGACGCCACCTGCCGCGACGAAGCGGCTTGTCTCACGGTTCGGCCAGCCGCCACCGTCGGTGCGCCACGCGGGAGGCGGCGCGACGTCGGTCATGCCGGAGCCAGTGCGCGGATCATCCCCGCCATCGCCGCCGCTCCCGCCACGGGGAGCGCGATGTAACGCGCGCCCATGGCCGCTGCCAGCCGCGACCCTTCGGGACGGGGGCGGACCGAGGTATCGATGAACGCGGCCGCGATCCCGTCGGCGGCGAATCCGTGTGCAGCGGCGATCGCGTCGGCGGCGGCGCGGTCGCGCGATGCCGTCCCGTCGCGGGCGATGTTGGCGCGGCCATCGGTGAGGACGACGACGAGCGCGCTGCGTCCGGCGCGGCGGGCAGCGCGGGCGAGGTCGCCGGCCGCACAAAGTCCGGCAGCGAGTGGAGTGCCGCCGCCGCCCGCCAATCCCGCGAGCGCGCGCTTGGCCCGCGCCAGCGACCGCGTCGGCGGCAGGACAATTTCAGCCACCGTCCCGCGAAACGCGACGAGCGCGACATGGGCACCGGTAACGTACGCTTCGGCGAGGAGCAGTTCGACCGCGCCCTTGGCCTCGGCGAGACGAGCCACCGCCGCCGACCCGCTCGCATCGA
>JAYTXW010000205.1:0-3593 GCA_043742745.1 Sphingomonadaceae bacterium | reverse complement strand
CGTCGTCACCGCCTCACGATCGTTCACCCGCCCCATGAAGCCGTCGCGGTTGACCGTCCGCATCCGCAGACCCTGCCACTCGTTCTGCTGGTCGGAATGGCTGAACAGCGCGAGGGGGCGGTTGGCCGACGATGCCTGATACTGCGCCTTGGTCAGCGGCTGCGACAGCGTCCCGACATTGAGAACGGGGGCGAGCGCACCTTCGCTCCACGCCGCGCTGAGCGGCGCAAAACTCGGGTGGAGGCCGAACGGGACGCCCGGCAGCGGGGTGAGCGACGCCTGGGGCAGCGCGAGCGTCGCCCCGCGCCCGGTCGCATAGGCATTATAGCGCGTATCGGTCGGCACGATCATGTTCCAGTTGTCGGCCCCGCCGAACAGGAACACCCCGACCATCGCGCGGAAACTTGAGGCGTCGGCGCGCGCCGGCCCCGCCCCCAGCGCGCCGATCACGCCGAGCTGGCCGAGGAGCGTCGCCGCGCCGGCTCCGCCCGCCGCACGGAGAAGGTCGCGACGGCCGATCGAGGGGGTACGCATCAACGGTCAACCTGGAACATGGGCGATGCGGCGACGATGTAAAGCGCGGTCTGCGCTCGTTTTCGCGCCTGCATCGCGGGGTCGGCGTTGGTCACGGCGCTGATCGCGGCGAGGAGGCTCGTGCGCTGCGCCGCGGTCATCGTTTTGCCTAGCATCAGCAGGTCGATCCGGTCGGCGAGCGCCGCCGCGTCGGTGATCGCCTCCCACTCGGCCCAGTTCGGCGTCGTGCCCGTTGCGCCGGTGATCGTCGCCTGCACCGCCCATTCGGACGGCGTGGTGAAATTCCAGTCATAGGCGAAGTTGTGCCGCGCGAGGATGGTCGACGCGGTCATCAGCTTGGTCGCCGGGCTGAGCAGGCCGTTGCCCAGCGGCAGCGGATAGTTGGGAGGATAGAAATTGAACACCGACGGCGCGCGGAACGGCGACTGCGCCATCGCCGCGTCGCGCGTCGCAAAGGCATAGCCGTCGGTCGCGACCGCCATCAGCCGCGCGAGCGACAGCATATACAGGACCGGCTCCTTGAGCTTGCCGTCGTTCGCCCCCGTCTTGGTATCGCCGCGCGCGTCGGGGTCGGTCAGGATCGCGCGAGTGACCGCGCGCAGGTTGCCGCGAACGCCCGCGCCGTCGTTGGCAAACACCGCCGAAATACGCCCGACATAGGCAGGCGACGGGTTCGACATCACGAGCTGCTGGATCAGGAACTTCGCGACATAGGGCGGGGTCGAGGCATTGGTGAATACCGCGTCGATCACCGCGTCGACGCTCGCCGTCTGGCTGGCGTTCGCCGCGACGGTGGTGCTGAGGAAGGTCTTGGCGCCGGTGTCGTAATTGGCCGCGACCGTGACCATCGGCGCCGAATAATCGAGCGCGTTGGTGTCGTTCGCTGCCGCGCCGGCAAGCCGCGCATAGGTCCAGCCGGTCAGCGCGCGGGCAATGTCGTGGACGTCGGCGGCAGTGTAGTTGGGCAGCGCCGCGCCGCTCGCATCGGTCTTCGTCGACCCGTCGGCGTTCAACTGATCAACGCCGGTTGAGAATAATTGCATCAGCTCGCGCGCGTAATTCTCGTTCGGTGCGGACTTCGTGCTGTCGGCGAGGTTGAGATACGCCCCCATATATGGGTTGAGCGTCACGGCGTGGAGCAGCGCCCGGTAGTTACCAAAGGCGTTGTCGAGGAACAACTGGTTGATCGTCGCGGTGCCGGCGGTCGAATGGACCTCGAAATCGGACGTCACGAGGATCTGCGACAGGGCGAAGGCAACGCGCTGGCGCAACTGGTCGTTGCCGGTCGCGGCATGGGCGTAGAATTCATACGCAATCGGGAACGACGACATATAATCGCGGTTGCACACGCTCTGCATCGCCGCTGCCATCAGGGTGCAAAAGTTCTTCGCTACCGTGCGGCTGGTCAGGTCGCCGTAGGTGCTTCCCGTCGCGGCAAGCTGCTCGTCGATCCACGCCGTCGTCCCGACCGCTGCAATGTGTGTGGTCAGCGCGAGCGTCGGGCCAAAGCTTGCCTGTTTCGACAGGCGGACGATGTCGCCGGTCACGACCGGAACGATTGGTGCGGGGGTCGGTGTCGTGGTGGGGGTCGGCGTCGGCGCGCTCGCCGTGCTCCCGCCGCTGCACGCCGCGAGTGTCAGCAATGCGGCAACGATCGCGCCGGTCCTTAAACTGGGCTGCTCCACCACATTCACGACCTTCACTGCCACGATGCGTCTACGTCATCACATCGCATAACCCTTGCACCGACGTATGACAGTTTCGCAAGTGTTCAACGAGACGCGCGAATCACACGACGAATAGCGGAACTTTATGCGCGCTCGACTTGGGTGAGTAACTTGGCCGTCGCTGCGCGGCGACTGGCGACGATGAGAACGCCGCCGAGTGCCAGCGCCGCCCCGGCGATCATCCGCGCATCGAGCCGGTCGCCGGTGAACGCGACGCCGAAGCCGATCGTCGCGAGCGGGGTCATCAATGTCAGCGGCGCGATCAGGTTCGCCTCGTACCGTGCGATCAGCCCGTAATAGGTGGTGTGCGCGAAAAGACTGACGATGAACGCCGAAAACAGGATCACCGCGACGAACGGCCATCCAGCGGCGGTGGCGCGTTCGACCTGGCCGTGTTCGAGCGCCGCGCTGGCGAGCGCGAGCGGCAGGAACGACACCAGCGCAACCCACGCCTGAAAGCGCAGCGGCGCGACATTGGCCATCTGCTTCATCAGGATCGACCCCAGCGATCCGCTCGCGGCGCACGCGACGATGAACCACAGCCCGGTCGACAGCGCGACGCCGCCGGGGTTCCACACCACCAGCAGCACGCCCGCCAGCGTCAATGAGATACCAAGGCCCCGCCGCCAGTGGATGCGCTCGCCGAGCAGCGCGATCGATAGCAAAGTCGTGATCGGCACGCCGATTTGCAGGACGACCGCCGCCGCCGACGGCGATGCCGTTTGCAGGCCGATGAACAGAAGCGCAAAATTACCGCCCCCCATCAACAGCCCGACGGCGACGATCCGCCACCATGGGCGCGGCATCGGCCGCAGCCACGGCAGCGTCACGGCAACGACGAGCGCAAAGCGGACGGCGGCGAAGAACAGCGGCGGGATGTGCCACTGCCCAACGACGACCTTCGACACGACGTTCGATAGCCCCCACGTCAGGCAGACGGCGACGAGGATGAGGAAATCGCGCGGGCGCATCGCGGTGGCTTAGGCCGGACAGGCGCGCGGGGCCAGTGCTGCCGCGCCGGGGGCTGCCATTCCGTCTCAATGTGTCACAATGCTCCTTTACATACTTCCTTAAATCAAGTAACCGTTTCATTAATACTTAACGGATAATTAACGGGGGGATTTCATGACAAACCTGCTCAAGCTGGCGGCGATCGCCGCGACGGTCACCGCCGCGACCGCTGCCGCCGCGACCGACACCGTCGCCATCAAGGGCGGCATCCATTACGAAGGCTATCTCGGCATTGTCGCGCCGGGCAATGCGTACAATATCACCCTCGGCGGCACGAACAGCGGCGGCACCGCCGTCGCGACGACGTGGGGCGGCAGCATC
>JAYTXW010000204.1:0-6132 GCA_043742745.1 Sphingomonadaceae bacterium | reverse complement strand
GCTCACCGTGCCCTGGTGGCGGAATTGGTAGACGCGCCAGCTTCAGGTGCTGGTATTGGTAACGATGTGATGGTTCGAGTCCATTCCAGGGCACCAGTGGCCTCCGCCACACTGGCAGCCACACGTTACGGGCGTGGGGGTTGCGGTCCCGTTGTCCGGCACGCGCCGCGACGCCCGACGATGAAAGGGGGGTGCCCTTTGTGACCGATATCACAGCCCCGACGATTGCCCGGCTGTGGGGACGGCTTAGCCCCCGGACACAGAACCTCGCATGGAGCTTCGCCGGGCAGGTGCTGCCGGCAGTGGCGGGGATCGTTTTCGTCCCGCTACTGATCGCGTCGCTCGGCACCGCGCGGTTCGGCTTCCTCAGCCTCGTGTGGGTCATGATCGGCTATTTCAGCCTATTCGACCTCGGCCTGGCCCGCGCGCTGACGCAGCGGGTGGCCAATCTGATTGCCCTCGGCGAACGCTCGCGGCTGCGCGGGGCGGTGCACACCGGGATGCTGCTTATCATCGCGCTCGCCGTCCTCAGCGCACCGCTGGTGTACCTGTCGCACGACTTCATCCTCGGTCGGCTGATCAAAAGCGGCCCGGACCTCGCCGCCGAGGCAAACGGAGCCTTCATCTGGCTCGTCATCGGCGTCCCCGTCGTGATCGTCTCGGCGGGGATTCGCGGCGTTCTCGAAGGCCAGAACCGCTTCGCCGCCGTCAACCTCGTCCGCACCCCGGCGGGTGTCATGATGTTCGTCGGGCCGTGGCTGGCGACGCAGTTTTCGGCGACGCTCGGTGCGATCACGCTCGCCGTCCTTCTCGTCCGCCTCGGGCAGACGATCGGTTTCCTCGTCCTGGCCCGCGACCTGATCCTGCCGAAGTCGAAAGCCTTCACCTTCGATCGCGACGAGATCCAGATGCTGTTCGGCTTTGGCCTGTGGGTCACGGTCAGCAACATCATCAGCCCGATGATGGTCTACATGGACCGGTTCGCCATTTCGAACTTCGGCAACCTGTCCGAAGTCGCGTATTACAGCACGCCCTTCGACCTCATCGCCCGCCTGTTGTTCATCAACAATTCGGTGTCGTCGGTGATGTTCCCGACCCTCAGCGCGGCGCATTCAACCAATCCGGCGGCGATGAAAGGCATCTCTCGGCAGAACTTCCTGATCGTCTTTGGCTTGTTCGCGCCGATCATCATTGTCGTCCTGCTGTTCGCGCAGCCGCTGATGACGCTGTGGGTCGGGGCGGCGTTCGCGGCGCGGAGCAGCTTCATTCTGCAGATCCTCAGCGTCGGGATCTTCATCAACGCGCTATCGTCGGTCGGCTTCTCGACCCTTCAGGCGATGCGCCGCGCCGACCTAACGGCGAAATTCCATATCGCCGAGCTGCCCTTCTATTTCGTGCTGCTCGTCGTCCTCGTGAAGCACTATGGGATCACCGGCGCGGCGGTCGCATGGCTGATACGGGTCAGCGTCGATATGTGCCTGTTGTACTACGCCTCATGGCACCTGCGGTGGCGCCATGATTACGCCCCGGCTGTCACAGAGGCTTAGACCCCCGCGTAAAAACAGTTTTCCTACAGGGGGTTTTGCGGGATAGGTTATCGCCGCGACTCGCCTTTGGGCGCTGCGTGTGCTCTTTCTCATTGTCAGCCTCTCAACCGTTCGCGGCGCCTGGCGTCGCCCGCCGCGCGAACAACCGTCGCGCCATCAGTGGGGCCTCGATCACGCGGTAGGTGACGATCGCCAGCGCGATCGATACCAACGCGACGCCGACATCGACCGCGACCATTTCCGCCAGCGTCAGCCGCGCGAACGTCGCGGGCGCCATGACCCAGTGCGATACGACCCACAATGGAAAAGCGTGGATCAGATACAAACTATAGCTGATCGTCCCCAGCGCGCGCAGGGTCGCCCCCGAGAACGCCGCGCGGACGACCTTCCCCTCGATCGCGGCGACGAAAAATACCGCGAGAAGGACCGCCGCAGCGATCCCGTCCGATCGCGCAAACAGTACGACCGTCGCGACCAACGCCGCCGCCCCGATGCCGTCGAGAAGTCCCCGCCAGCGCGTGGACACCTTTCCCGCGACCTCGGCGACAAGCGTTCCCGCCACAAAAAAGGCGAACATCACCGACAGCGCCGTCGCGACGCCGAGCGCCATGTACACCGCAAACCGCCCGACAAAGCGGTAGCCGAGCGCCATCACGGGAATCAGCGCGTAGAGGATCCATTCGTACCGCAGCGTCCAGATCTGCGACAGCAAGACGAAGGTCGGGGCAAAACCATTGATTGGGCCGCGTTTTGAAAAGCCAAACAATGCCCAATGGCCGACCTCGTTGACGATCGTCAGCGGTGGTTCGACCGCCACGAACCGCGTCTCGATCGCGACGAACAGGCACAGGACCGCGACGGCGAAAACATACAGCGGCGCGATCCGCATGATCCGCCCATCGAACAGACGCACGGCGTCGACGCTGCCGCCATTCCGCAGCAGCGCACCGACGAACAGATACGCCGAGATCATGAAAAAGACGGCGACCGGCAACGACCCCAGTTGCTCGGCAAGGTGCCCCGCCGTAATCCCCCATCCGCCCGTGCGAAGGTAATTGCCCATCACGATGCAGTGGTGGACGACGACAGCGAGCGCTGCCAGCCCGCGCAACCCATCCATCGCCGGAATGCGGCTAATGGGCGTCCGGTGGAGCCCGACCGCGCGGGTGAACGCCGGCTCCCCCACCGCGAGGAAGACGATCACCACCGCCATCGCCGCGAGCGCGGCGAGGCCGGGGGCCTCGATCATCACAATTTCGGCGATCATGTCGCCCGCCCCAATGGACGGCGCAGGGCGGCTACTCTGCGCCGGGTGTTAGGCTGCCGCGGCGACGCGAGCGAGCGCGCACTGGCTCCAGATTTCGGACAGCGCCGAGACGAGCTTGTCAACATCGGCATCGCTATGGACCGGCGACGGCGTGATCCGCAACCGCTCGGTCCCCTTGGGTACCGTCGGGTAGTTGATCGGCTGGACATAGATCCCGTGGTTGTCGAGCAGCCAGTCGCTGATCATCTTGGCGTGGTGCGGGTCGCCGACCATCACCGGAATGATGTGACTATCGTTGTCCATCACCGGAATACCGATCGCGTTCAACCGACGGCGAACCTTGGCGACGCGCTCCTGATGCCCGGCGCGTTCGACCTGGCTGACCTTCAAGTGGCGAATGCTGGCGCATGCCCCGGCGGCAATCGAGGGCGGGAGGGCGGTGGTGAAGATGAACCCGCTAGCAAAGCTACGGACAAAATCGACCATCGCGGTCGACCCGGCGATATAGCCGCCCATCACGCCGAAAGCCTTGCCGAGGGTCCCCTCGATCACCGTCAGCCGATCCATCAGCCCGTCGCGCTCGGCGATGCCGCCACCACGAGGGCCGTACAGGCCGACGCCGTGGACTTCGTCGAGATAGGTCATCGCGCCGTGCGCATCGGCGACGTCGCAAAGCTCCTTGATTGGGGCGATATCGCCGTCCATTGAATAGACGCTCTCGAACGCCACCAGCTTGGGGCGCGCCGGATCAAGGCGGCTGAGGCGACGGTCGAGATCCTCGGCGCTATTGTGTGCGAATACCTGCCGCTCGGCTCGGCTGTGGCGAATGCCCTCGATCATCGAGGCGTGGTTGCCGGCGTCGGACAGGACGACGCAATCGGGCAGGCGCGCGGCCAGCGTGCCGAGTGCGGCCCAGTTCGAAACATAGCCGCTGGTGAACAGCAGCGCGGCTTCCTTGCCGTGGAGGTCGGCGAGTTCGGCCTCGAGCAGGACGTGGTGATGGTTGGTGCCGCCAATGTTGCGCGTGCCACCCGCTCCGGCGCCACACTGGTCGAGCGCAGCGTGCATCGCGTCGAGGACGACCGGCGACTGGCCTATCCCGAGATAGTCGTTCGAGCACCAGACCGTGACATCCTGGGTCGCGCCGTCGACGTAGCGCTTAGCCTTGGGAAACGACCCACGCTGGCGCTCGAGATCGGCAAAGACGCGATAGGCCCCCTCACCGCGCAAGGCGTCGAGCTGATCCTGGAAGAGTGCATCGTAGTTCATGGCAACATCCCCAATCGCCGCGTCAATCTTACTTGTCCAGCCCTGGTTGGCCCAGTGCCCGCCATTGCCCATCGCCATAATGCCGCATCCCGAAACGGCAAAACCAGAAACCAATGCTCGAGGCAGCCCAGCCCAGCGAGCACAGCCAGCATCGTCAGTCCGGTCGCCGCTCCCGGTGCAGCCACCGCCGCCGCCTCCGCGAGCAGCATCGTCGCCACCGCCGCCACCGCGACCGATATCGGGAACAGTGGATTAAAGATCCGTATGCGGAAATAGCTTTTGAGATACGCGAGGTGCGGCGGCAGGAAGTCGACCGTCAGGTTTGGCACGCCCATGAAGATGTTGAGCTTCGCCGACACCCGCATAACAAACAGGATCGCGAAGGCAAATGCCGCAACCTGGTTCGGTTGCCCCCATGTCAGCGCGAGCATCCCCAATGCCGTCGCCGCGAGCGCAATCTCGTGCCAGATCAGCGTCGCCGCCGCCATGCGAAAGCGCGTCCAGCCGGTGACGCCGGGCGGTAGGCTCTCACGCCGCGGGCCGGTGACAACGCCCATCAGGAAGCTCATCTCGTGCCATCCCCAGACACCAAGGGCGGCGGCAAATCCGAAATACGCTCCGCTTGAACTGGTGTCGGAGGCGACGGTCTTCGCCAGCCACAGCGACGCGGCAGCGACGCCCCCGGCGGCGGCAAGGCTCCAGCCGAAGGTCCAGCGCGGCAGGCGATCGAGGGCGATGACAACGCCGGTCGCAACGAACCACGCGGCAACGACGAAGACGACGGCCAGCACGACGACGAGCATCAGTAGGCCGGGACGAGCCGCACCGTTGCCGGCAGCGGATTGGCCTCGCTCCGCGCCGTCATCAGACGGAGGAACGCCCCGGCGGCGGCAAGCGTATGGCCGACGCGCTGGACGAAGCCGCCGACGCCGCCCGCTGCTTTTGCCGCGGCGATACCGTTACTAGCGCGGAGCATCGCACTCAGCCCGGCGCGGAAGGCCGGGGTGTCGGCGTCGAGGGTCAGCGGGAAGACCTGCCGACTGATCTCGCTTGTCACGCGGAAGACGGTGAAGTCATAATCGTCGATGTCGACCCCGAGCGCGGCATGGAACGCCGGACGGCCATGATCGCGGACGTACATCGTCGCGTAGACCGAAACGAGGAAGAAGCGGACCCAGAAGCGGTTGAGGCCGGACAGCAACTTGGGGTCGGCGCGCATCAGCAGGGCAAAGGCGTCGCCGTGGCGGAACTCGTCGCTGCACCATTGTTCAAAAAACTTGAAGATGGGGTGGAAGCGGTTCTCCGGCTGGCGCGCGAGGTGGCGGAAGATCGTGATATAGCGGGCATAGCCGATCTTCTCCGACAGATAGACGGCATAGAAAATGAACTTCGGGCGGAAGTAGGTGTATTTCTTGGTCTTCGTCAGAAACCCCAGATCCACCCCGATGCCCGCATCCTTGAGCGTGTCGTTGAGGAAGCCGGCGTGGCGTGCCTCGTCACGGCTCATCAGCTTGAACAGGTTGCGGATGTCGGGGTTGGTCACGCGCTTGGCGATCTCGGCATAGAGAATGCACCCCGAGAACTCGCTGGTCATCGACGACACGAGGAAGTCGACGAACTCCTTGCGTAAGCCCGGCTCGAGGCGATCAAGGACGCCGTCGAACTCGGGGGTGCGGCGGAAGTGGCGCTTGTTACGGTCCTCGCGCATCTCGTCGATCAGCGAGTCCCATTCCGCGCGAACGGGCGACACGTCGATCCGGTCCATCGCGGCAAAGTCGGTCGTGTAAAAGCGCGGCGACAGGACAGTGTCCTCGGTCGCCATGCCGAACGTGTCGGTGACGCGGCTGCCCTTGGCCTGCACGGCACCCGGCACGGGAATTCTAACGTGGGCGGTCACAGGCCCCTCCCGGTAAAGCTGACTTCGTACAATTCGGCCATGCCGAAATGGCCGGCAAAGCGCGTCCATGCGCGGAGCAGCACCCCGGCGCGAGTCAGGGTCGCGGCGCGGCGGACGCTGATCTTTTCGCCAAAGACGATCCGGATCGCGTC
>JAYTXW010000203.1:0-4109 GCA_043742745.1 Sphingomonadaceae bacterium | reverse complement strand
AAAACATTGGCCGCGAAGGGGCTCGTGGTACGCGACATTCATCCAGGGAATGCGCGGGCGAAGCTCGTTGTCCTGACCGACGCGGCAGCCGCGCTGTTGGCGCGCGCCCTGCCGGCGGTCACGACGCTTCAGGCGACGTTTTTCGGGGCCAACGCTGCGTTCGGTGCGGACCTCCACGCGCGGCTGCGGCAGGTCGTCGCGGCGTGGGGTGAGGACAGTTGAGGCGTCGCCGCGAACGAAGGTCACGCTAACGTCACCACCACGCACAAAATTCATTTTCCTTCCGCCTTCGGCGGTCGCGCCCGATAGCCGACTCACAATGAGAAAGAGCGCGCGTCACCCGGTGGCGACCGCCATGGTATAACCGATTTGCCGCCCTGTAGGACAGCGATTTCTGGCGGTTAGCAGAGTCGCCGTTACTCCGGCGGATGCCGCGACAACGGGATTGGCTGGTGCCAGCTCCCACGACTCTCGCGCTACGTCAGCTTCCCGAACGGCAACAGCCGCCGCGCGAGCGCCTGCGCGCCCTTGACATCGCCGCTCGTCAGCAGCGGCAGGACCTGCGCCGTCGCGCGTTTGAGGAGCGCCTCATAGGCGTCGCGCGTTGGCAGCCGTTGCGCGCTTTGGAGAAGCTGCGTCGCGCGCGCACCGTTGTCGGTCGACAGGTCGAGCAGCGTCAGGCCGTAGAACACCGGATGGACCGGGCTCTTGGGGTCCTTGGCAATCGCGGTCTCGAAGTCGGCGATCGCAACCTTCGTCGACGCGTCGAGGACGGTGCTCGCCAGGAACTTGCCCAGTGTCGTCACCGCGCCGGCGTGCCACCCGGCGAGCGACGCCCACGCCAGCGCGTTGTTCGGGTCGGCCTTGAGAACGGCCTCGATCCGTGCACGCGTGTCCTTGGCGAGGCCGGGTGACTTCGACAATTTGCCGCGATAGCCGATCGACTGCGCCTTGAATAACGCAGCGTCCTCGCTCGACGGAGCGAGCGTCAGCGCGGCGTCGAAGTCGTGATCGGCGATGTCGATCAGCGCCTTGGCGCGGTCGCGGTCTGTCGTGTCGAAGCTGGCGACGATCATCGTCGCGCGCCCGGCGACGATCAACGATGCCGGGGTGTTTTCGGCCCGCCCGGCAATCGCGGCCTCGGTGAACTTGCCGTCGCGGAACAGCGTCGCCGCGTTGGCGAAGACGGGCTGGGCGGCAAGCAGCGCCGCCACCGCGATGAGCTTCCTAATCATGTCAGCGACTCCGCAATCAACGCCCGTGTCGCGTCCAACCCGTAGAGGGCAACAAACGATCCCATTCGGGGCCCCGTGCTCGACCCGAGCAGCGTTTCATACAATGCCTTGAACCAGTCGCGTAAGGGGTCGAAACCAACCGCCTTGCCGGCTTCGTACACCTCGGTCTGGTACGCCTCCGCGTCGGCGCCGGGACCGAGCGCGGCGAGCCGCGTGTCGAGATCGGCGAGCGCCGCTGCCTCGCGCGCATCGGGCTTGCGCCGGACAAGGGTCGGCATGACAAAGTCGCGGGCATAGGCGATCGCGTAGCGGACGAGGCGGTCGAGATCGGGGTGTGTCGCGCTACTCGTGCCGGGGAACGACCGGCTGACATAGCCCCATAGCACGGCTGGATCGTCTGTCCCCGCGACCGTGACAAGGTTGAGCAGAAGTCCGAAGCTGAGCGGCAGGTCGAGTTCCGGCGGCGGCCCGCCGTGGATGTGGAAAGCCGGGTTGCCGAGCTGTTGCTCGACCGGCTGCGCGGTAAAGGCGGCGACGAAGCCGGCATAGTCGTCGACCGCGCGCGGGATGACGTCGAAATGGAGGCGCTTTGCCTTGCGCGGGCTTTGGTACATATAGAAGGCAAGGCTTTCCGGGGTGCCGTAGCCAAGCCAGTCGTCGACGCCGAGGCCGTTGCCCTTCGACTTCGAAATCTTGGTCCCGGCCGCATCGAGGAAAAGTTCGTAGTTGAACCCCTCGGGCGGGCGCCCGCCGAGGACGCGGGTGATTTTGCCCGACAGCAGCACCGAATCGATCAGATCCTTGCCCGCCATTTCGTAATCGACGCCGAGCGCGACCCAGCGCATCGCCCAGTCGACCTTCCATTGGAGCTTGCAGTGCCCGCCGGTGACGGGGACGGTGACGGTGTCGCGGCTTTCCGGGTCGAGGTAGCTCACCGTGCCGGCGGCGACGTCGCGCGCGGTCAAAGGAACCTGGAGGACGACGCCGGTGCGCGGGCATACCGGCAGGAACGGGGCGTAGGTCGCGCGGCGGTCGGGGCCGAGCGTCGGCAGGATAACGTCGATCACCGCGTCGTAATGGGCGAGCACGTTTAGCAGCGTCGCGTCGAACGTCCCCGACCGGTAGCAGTCGGTCGATGACAGGAATTCATAGTCGAAACCGAAGCCGTCGAGGAAAGTCCGCAGGCGGGCATTATTATGCGCGCCGAGGCTGGCGTGGGTGCCAAACGGGTCGGGCACGGCGCTGAGCGGCTGGCCAAGGTGCCGCTCGAGCATCGCCTGCTCCGGCAGGTTCGGCGGCACCTTGCGGAAGCCGTCCATGTCGTCGCTGAACGCCACCAGCCGCGTCGGCATATCGGACAGGATGGAAAAGGCGCGCCGCACCATCGTCGTCCGTACGACCTCACCGAAAGTACCAATATGCGGCAGCCCCGACGGTCCGTAGCCGGTTTCGAATACGACGTGCCCCTTTGTCGGGGGGACGGGATAGCGGTCGAGCAGCTTGCGCGCCTCGACGAACGGCCAGGCGGCATTGGTCTGTGCGGCGGCGCGATAGGGGGTGGGGTCGATCATGGCCGTCTCCGTGTCGGGAAAAATCGCCGGAGTGGCAAGGGGCGGAGCGGTGTCGTCCGGCCTATGCCTTGACGCCTGCCCCGCGCACCGGATCGGCGGCGGGGTCGAGTGGCCAGCGTGGGCGGGCGACGGCGTCGAGACCATCGGCGGCGAAACCCGCCGCGATCCGCTCGGCCCCCGCCCACGCGATCATCGCGGCATTGTCGGTGCACAGCCATGGCGGCGGCGCGGTGAACGGCACGCCGTGGGCAGCGGCCAGCGTGGCCAAGGCGGCGCGCAGCGCACCGTTTGCCGCGACGCCGCCCGCGACGACGAAGGCGGTCGCTTCGGGCATCCGCGCGAGGGCGCCGCGCGCGCGGTCGACGAGGCAATCGACCGCCGCCGCCTGAAACCCGGCGGCGAGGTCGGCGGCGTCATTCGGAGTCAGGATGGGCAATCCGTCGCGCGCGCGGAGGACCGCCGACTTCAGTCCCGCGAACGAGAAATTGGGGTCGGCGCTCCCGACGAGCGGGCGCGGCAGGCGAAACCGCGCCGCGTCGCCGCCCGCCGCCGCGCGCTCGACCGCCGGGCCACCGGGGAAGCCGAGGCCGAGCAACTTCGCCACCTTGTCGAACGCCTCGCCAATCGCGTCGTCGATCGTCGTCGCGAGGCGGCGGTAGCGCCCGACGCCGCCGACCGCGAGCAACTGGCAATGCCCGCCCGACACCAGCAGGAGCAGATACGGGAAGGCCAGCGCCGGATCGATCAGCCGCGGCGACAGCGCGTGGCCCTCGAGGTGGTTGACCGCGAACAGCGGCTTGGCGGCGGCGAACGCCAGCGCCTTGGCGGTGACCAGCCCGACCATCACCCCGCCGATCAGCCCCGGTCCCGCCGTCGCGGCGATCGCATCGACATCGCGCAAAGCAACCCCGGCGTCGGCGAGAACCCCCGCGATCATCGGCGTCAGCACCTCGACGTGCGCCCGCGCCGCGAGTTCGGGGACGACCCCGCCAAACGGACGGTGCGCCGCATCCTGGCTGGCGATGGCCTGCGCCACGATCGTCCGGTCACCGCGGACGAGGGCAACGGCGGTCTCATCGCACGACGATTCGATGCCGAGGATGAGGGGGGTGGGGAGGTCGCTACCGGTCATCGCCGCGCTATACCGGGCCGACAGCGCCGCGCACAGTATCGGGCGCGCGGCGGCGGCGGAAGTGGATTGCTGGCGCGCTATTGCCGGAGGGTGGCGCAGAAGGCCTTGGCTTCGCCGCCCGCGCAAAAGTCGGGAAGCCTGCCTGTCTGCCGCCAATAGGTTGTAAGCCCG
>JAYTXW010000202.1:0-13192 GCA_043742745.1 Sphingomonadaceae bacterium | reverse complement strand
TGCGCGGCGACATCGTGTCGGAAAGCGCGCGGGCACGGCTGGCGCTGATGCGGGCCACCAACGATGGCTTCAGGATTGCCGAGGAAGACCTGAAGCTTCGTGGGGCGGGTGAGATCCTCGGCGTCCGTCAAGCGGGCGAAGCGACGTTCCGCCTCGCCGACCCGGAGGCGACCGCGCGGCTGATCGAGACGGCGCGCGACGACGCCCGCCTGCTCCTCGATCGCGACGGTGGCCTCGGCAGCGTGCGCGGCGAGGCGGCGCGCATCCTGCTGTACCTGTTCGAGCGCGATACCGCCGTTGGCCTGTTGCGGTCGGGATGACGCTCTCGTACATGCGCGCGATGCGTGCCGTCGCCGTCGCTCTGATGCTTGCCGCCGCGCCCGTCGCTGCGGCGTCGCCGTCGGCGGTCCTCGATGCTGGTCTTGCCGCCTGTGCCGCCGGGCATTTCGTCGTGGCCATCCACGACTTTCGTGCGCTGGCCGACGACGGGTCGGCGATCGGCGAGACGATGCTGGGGACGATGTACGCTCACGGCCAAGGCGTTCGCCGCGACCCGGCGACCGCCGCCGCTTACTTTAACCGCGCGGCGCACCGCGGTTATGCCCCGGCGCAGCTCGCCTTTGCCAAGGTGCTGGTGCGGGGGGAGGGGGTCGTGGCCGATCGCGACGCCGCGTGGTTGTGGCTGCGACTGGCCATCGCGCGCGGCGATGCGGCAGTTGTGGCAGCGGCGAAGGCCGATGCCGCGTCGCTCGCCGCAAGTGGCACCGTTCCGCCCGACACGACCGGCGACTGGCGCCCGTGGCCGAGCGCGGGGGTTTAAGCGGCGACCAACACCCCGTGGCGCTTTTTGCCTGCGGATATACGAGCGCCGGCCGCAACGTCGGTGCCGTCTGTCGGCAGCGCGCCGTCGACGCGGACGCCACCTTGATCGATCAGCCGCCGTGCCTCTTTTCGCGACGTAGCGAAGCCCAGTCCGACGACGGCGTCGACGAGTGCGACGGACCCGGCGACGGCAAACGTCGGCAGGTCGTCGCCGACCGCTCCAGCAAAGGTCGCCTCCGCCGTCGCACGCGCTGCCGCCGCCGCGTCGGCGCCCCGGCACAGCGCGGTCGCGGCGTCGGCAAGCGTGATTTTTGCCGCATTGATCTCCGCCCCCGGCAGCGCCTCAAGCCGCGCAATTTCACTCAGCGGCAGGTCGGTGAATAGTCGCAGGAAGCGCCCGACATCGGCATCGTGCGTATTCCGCCAGAACTGCCAATAGTCGTACGTCGGCAGCGCGTCCTCGTGGAGCCAAACCGCACCCGCCGCCGTCTTGCCCATCTTCGCGCCGTCGGCAGTGGTGATCAGCGGCGTCGTCAGCCCGAACGCCGCCTTGCCGTCGACCCGGCGGATCAGGTCCGTGCCGTTGACGATATTCCCCCATTGGTCGCTGCCGCCCATCTGGAGCGAACAGCCAGCGCGGCGCGACAGTTCGAGGAAGTCGTACGCCTGCAGGATCATGTAGTTAAATTCGAGGAAGCTGAGCGGTTGTTCGCGGTCGAGGCGCAGCTTGACCGAATCAAACGTCAGCATCCGGTTGACGCTGAAGTGCCGCCCGATATCGCGCAGGAACGGGATGTACGCGAGCCCCGACAGCCATTCGTCGTTGTCGAGCATGATCGCCGCGTTGGGGCCGTCAAACGCGAGGAACCGCTCGAAAATGCGGCGGATGCTCGCCTTGTTCGCCGCGATCCTGGCGTCGTCGAGCAGCTGCCGCCCTTCGTCCTTGCCGCTCGGGTCGCCGACCTTGGTCGTGCCGCCGCCCATGAGAACGATCGGGCGGTGTCCGGTCGCCTGAAGGTGCCGCAGCATCATGATCGACACGAGGTTGCCGACGTGGAGCGACGGCGCCGTGCAGTCGAACCCGACATACGCCGTCACCGGCCCCGCCACTGCCGCGGCGTCCAGCGCGGCCGCATCAGTGATCTGGTGGACGAAGCCGCGTTCGTCCAAGGTACGCAGGAAGGCGGAGGCATGGGTCATGGTCGTCATGGCTCTGGGCTTACCATCAACCGTCATCCCGGCGAAAGCCGGGACCCAACTCTCATCCTACCAACAGGTGGAGCCTTGGGTCCCGGCGTCCGCCGGGATGGCGGTAACGAAGGATCAGAATGTAAATGCTCGCCCTTGGCCTCATGTCCGGTACGTCGATGGACGGGATCGACGCCGCGCTGATCGATACCGACGGCGACGCAGTCGTGCGGCGGATTGCATTTGCCACGACGCCGTATGACGCGGCGTTCCGCGACCGCTTGCGCGCAGCGATGACGGCGGCGTTGGCGATGCCCGCGCCGGGACCGCACCCGGTGATCGACGCCGTCGCCATCGAACTGACGCTGCGCCATGCCACCGCTGTCAGCGCCTTGCTGCGCGATGCCGGAGTCGCGGCAGCGGACGTCGGCGTCGTCGGCTTCCACGGCCAGACTGTCGCCCACCGCCCCGACCGCCGCTGGACGTGGCAGATCGGCGACGGCGCACGGCTGGCGGCATTGACAAGCATCACGACCGTCAGCGACTTTCGCTCAGCCGATGTCGCGGGCGGCGGGCAGGGAGCACCGCTCGCACCGGGGTATCACCGGGCGCTGGTCGCGGGGCTGGGTCCCGCGCCGGTCGCCGTCCTCAACCTTGGCGGCGTCGGCAACATCACGTGGTTCGGGAGCGCGCCCGCCCGGGCATGGGGCAGCTTCGACACCGGCCCCGGCAACGCGCTGATCGACGACTGGATGGTCGCCGAGACCGGACGCAGCCACGACGAAGGCGGGGCACTCGCGGCGACTGGGTCGGTCCACGAACACGTCGTCGACGCGATGCTCGACCTGCCGTGGTTCGACGCTCCGGGACCAAAATCGCTCGACCGCGCCGATTTCGGCCTCGGCGCGGTGCGCGGCCTGAGCGCCGCCGATGGGGCCGCGACGCTGACCGCCTTCACCGCTGCAACCGTGGCGAACGCGCTGACCCACGTTGCCGAGCGTCCGGCGCGGCTGCTCGTCACTGGCGGCGGGCGGCACAATGCGACGCTGATGGCGATGCTTGGCCATCGCACTGGAGTAGTGCTCGCTCCCGTCGAGGCGGTCGGCTGGAACGGCGACGCGCTCGAGGCGGAGGCGTTCGCCTATCTCGCAGTGCGCGTGCTGACGGGGCAGCCGACGAGCTGGCCCGAGACGACGGGGGTGCCCGTGCCGACGGTGGGGGGTATAATTTCTTAATCTTCCCCCGGTGGGGGAGGATTTAACAGTGCGTCTGATCTACCGATCCGCGCTTAGCCGCCGGTCGAGATACCCATCGACCGCCCCCATCAGATCGACCATCTCGTGTTCGAAGAAATGGTTCGCCTTGGGGATCGTCTGGTGATCGATCGTGATGTGGCGCTGGGTCTTGAGCTTGTCGACGAGCTTCTGCACCGCCGGTCCGGCGACGACCTCGTCGTTTTCGCCGTCGATGATGATACCGCTCGACGGGCACGGCGCGAGGAAGGTGAAATCGTACATATTCGCCGGCGGCGCGATCGAAATGAAGCCCTTGATCTCGGGGCGGCGCATCAACAGCTGCATCCCGATCCACGCGCCGAAGCTGAACCCGCCGACCCAAGTCGTTGATGCCTCGGGGTTGAACTGCTGCATCCAGTCGAGCGCGCTGGCGGCGTCGCTCAGCTCGCCGATGCCGTTGTCGAACAAGCCTTGGCTGCGCCCGACACCGCGAAAGTTGAAGCGCAGCGTCGCAAACCCGCGCCGGACGAACGTGTTGTACAGCGCCATCGCGATCGGATGGTTCATCGTCCCCTGCTGCGGATGCGGCTGGAGGATGATCGCGACCGGTGAGCGGGGGCGGGGGCCGGGCTGATAACGACCTTCGAGACGACCTTCGGGGCCGGGGAAAATAACTTCGGGCATCGGACCTGACAGGATGAAGGGGTGCGCCACCGCGCGGATCGTCCATATATATGAGTTCGTCGCACCGAGACAACGCCAACCGGGGGGAACGCGCATGACGTTACGCATTTACCTCGACTGGGCGGCGACCGCGCCGCTCGACCGGATCGCGATCGCGGCGATGACCGACGCGGCTGCGGCATGGGCGAACCCGTCGTCGGTCCACGCGGGGGGGCGCGCGGCGGCAGCGCGGCTCGCCGAGGCGCGGCGGGACGTAGCAGCGGCGCTCGGGGTCGATCCGGCGAGCGTCGTCTTTACTGGCGGCGGCACCGAGGCGCTGGGGCTGGCACTGGCGCAAGGCGAGACGCACCTGATCTCAGCGGTCGAGCACGATGCCGTGCGCGCGCAGGTGCCGGGGGCAGCGGTCATCCCGGTCGACCGCGACGGCGTTGTCGACCTCGCTGTGCTCGCAGAAATGCTCAAGGGCACCGTCCGCCCGCTGGTCGCGGTGATGCACGTCAATAACGAGACCGGGGTGATCCAGCCGGTCGCCGACGTTGCACGGCTGGTGGCGATGGCGGGGGGACGGCTGCTGGTCGATGCGGTCCAGTCGGCGGGCAAATTACCGTTGCCAGACGCCGATTTCGTTGCGGTATCGGCACACAAGCTTGGTGGCCCACCCGGAGTTGGCGCGCTGATCGTTCGCGATGCGGTGACGCCGCTGGTGCGCGGCGGCGGGCAGGAACGCGGCCAGCGCGCGGGAACCGAGAACGTGCCCGGCATTGCCGCCTTCGCCGCAGCGTTGACCGCGCGGATGGCGGACGCCGGGTGGGAGGCGCGCGCGGCAGTCCTGCGCGACCGGTTGGAGGGCCAGCTCCCCGGCGGGGAATTTCACGGCGCGCGCGTCCCGCGAGTTGGGACGATAAGCTGCATCGCGCTGCCCGGGGTCGCGGCGATGACGCAGCTGATGGCGCTCGACCTTGCCGGGTTCGGGGTCAGCGCCGGGGCGGCGTGTTCGTCGGGCAAGGTGCGAACGAGCCACGTCCTCGCCGCGATGGGGGTGGCCGCGCCAGGGGAGGCGATCCGTGTGAGCCTGGGCTGGACGACGACGGTAGCGGAGATCGATGCGTTTGCCGCGGCGTGGCGGGCAATGGCCGCACGGCTGGCATAAGCGGCTTCCCGTCGCTGTCCCATCGGTGCGCGGTTATGCTAAGGTCTGGTCCGGGAGAACGATGCTAACCGATGCTGCCGCCGATCTACCTCGATTATGCGGCGACGACGCCGGTCGATCCGGTGGTTGTCGCGGCGATGGCACCGTGGGCGGACGCGCGCTTCGGCAACCCGCATTCGCCGCACCGTTGGGGTTACGATGCCGACGCCGCGATCGGCGTTGCGCGGGGGCAGGTCGCCGCGTCGCTCGGTGTCGCGCCCGACCGAATCGTCTTTACCGGCGGCGCGACCGAGGCGGTCAACTGGGCGCTAAAGGGGGTGATGCTCGCCGCGCCGCCGACCCGGCGGCGGCTGGTGACGGTTGCGACCGAACATAGCTGCGTCCTTGAAACCGCGCGTTGGCTTGAAACGATCGGCTGCGGCCTGACCGTCGTTGGCGTGCGCGGCGACGGGCTGATCGACCGCGCCGCCTTCGCCGCCGCGCTCGGCCCCGACGTCGCGCTGGTGTCGGCGATGCTCGTCAACAACGAGACCGGCGTCATCCAGCCAGTCGCCGACATTGCCGCTATGGCGCATGCCGTTGGCGCGCTGATGCATTGCGATGCCGCACAGGGCTTCGGCAAGGTCGATTGTACCGCGCTCGGGGCCGATCTCGTCAGCATCTCGGGACATAAAATCTACGGCCCAAAGGGCGTCGGCGCGCTTTACCGGCGAGCAGGGGTCGCGCTCGTCCCGCTGCTCCACGGCGGCGGACAGGAGGACGGGCGCTCGGGCACCCTCAGCCCCGCGCTGTGCGTCGGTCTGGGCGCGGCGGCGGCGGTCGCGGCGGCGCGGATGACGGTCGATGCTGACCATGTGCATACCCTTGGCGCGCGGCTGCTCGCGGGGATCGGCGTTCCGGTCACGGTTAACGGTGGCACCGCGCCGCGCTGGCCGGGGATCGTCAATCTGGGCTTCGACGTCGACGCCACTCGCCTGCTGGCGGCGACGCGGAGCCTCGCGATTTCGGCCGGGTCGGCGTGTGCGACGGGGCGACCAAGCCATGTTCTTGCCGCGATGGGGGTGCCGCCGGGGCTGCGGCTTAGCTTCGGGCGATTCACCAGCGCCGACGAGATCGACGAAGCGGCGGCGGCGCTGACAACGGTGGTCAGCGAACTGACAGCGCGCGCGGCATGACGAAGGTTCGATTTGTGTCTGCCGACGGAGCGCGCGTTGTTGAGGCCGACGCCCCGGCGGGGACGCGGCTGCTCGATCTGGCACAGATGAACGATCAGCCGCTCGAAGGCGCGTGCGAAGGGGCGATGGCGTGTTCGACCTGCCATATCCTGGTGAAACCGTCCGATTTTGACCGCCTGCCGCCCGCGTCGAGCGAGGAGGAGGATATGCTCGACTTCGCCGCCGGGGCGTCACGCACCTCGCGGCTGGCGTGCCAGATCTGGCTCGACGGCAGCCTCGCGACGCTCGAGGTCAAGATGCCCCCCGGCAGCGTCGACATGAGCGGGCGTTAGCGCGCGGCGGAGGAACGGGCCGACGACGAGGAAGACGACCCCCGCCGCTGCGACGATCCCGGCGTGGAGCAGCCAGAAGCGCACGGGCGACCATGTCTCGTACAGCCCGCCGAGCCGCCCGCTGACGACCGAGCCGAGGACTGTCGACAGGTAATAGACGCCGACCATCACCCCGTTGACCGAGGCGGGGGCGGCGCGGCTCCACAGCGCAAGGGCAATGGGGACGAAGAACAACCAGCCCTCGTTTGACAGCAGGTGGAAGGCGATCGCCCAGATGAGCGGCGCGCGACCGCTCGCCACCGGCGCAAGCGCCAGCCACGCGCACCCGCTGGCAAAGATCAGGCAGCCGATCGCCAGCTTGGCGACGTCGTCGGGCTCGCGGCCGCGGCTTCGCTGCCAGCGCCACAGCGCGAGCGTCGGCACGAGCAGGACGACGGGGGCGAGGCCGTCGATCGCCTGGAGCCACGGCACGGGCATCGTCCAGCCAAGAATGACAAGATCGACATGGTCGCGAACCCACAGATTATAGACGTTCCACACTTGGCTTTGCGCGACCCAAAATAGCGCGAGGACGGGCAGGATCGTCAGCAGGACGGCAACGCGGCGGCGCTCGGACGCGGTCAGCGGCACGGCGGCGGCTCTGTCGGCGCGACGGTCGGGGGGGAGGTGGCGCGCTCCGGCAAGGAACACCCCAAGCCCGATCGCCATGCCGACCGCCGCAAAGCCGAACGCGACGTGCCACCCGTACGCCTGTCCCAGAAAGCCGCAGACGATCGGCGCGATGAACGCACCAAGGTTGATTCCGGTGAAGTACAGCTGGAACCCTGCGTCGCGGCGTGGGTCGCCGTCATGGTAGAGGTCACCAACTTGGGACACGAGGTTGCCGCGCAGGCATCCGGCACCCGCAATCAGCAGCACGAGGGCGACGAGGAAGGTCGCATCGAATCCCATCGCCAGATGCCCCGCCGTCATCAGCCCCGCCCCGAGCGCGACCGTCCTCCGCCGCCCGATCCGGTCACCGATCACCCCCCCGATGACCGGCATGAAATAGACCAGCCCGACGTACAGGCCGAAGATCTGGCTCGCGAGCGCGGTCACCGTCAGCGGCCCGGTAACGCCCTCGATCGCGGCGCGGAACGCGGCGAACCCGGCGATGCGCTCGACATGGCCGGGAAGCAGAAGCTGCCCGACCATATAGAGGACAAGCAACGCCTGCATCCCGTGAAACGAGATGCGGTCCCACAGTTCGGTCCCGGCGAGGTAGACCAGCCCGCGGGGCTGACCGAACACGTCGGTGGAAGGGCGGGGTGTCGACGGCATCGATCGGGAGTGTTCCACGCGCGAACCGGCGCGGCAAGCGGCTTGCGTCGGCGCACGCCTGCGCCCATATCGCCGGTGGGAGTCGGGCGGGCAGTGCTCTCGCCAACCCGGTCAGGTCCGGAAGGAAGCAGCCGTAACGAATTCGCGCTGGGTCGTTCCCGGCTCCCACCCCAAGAAATTCTATCGCGCCACCGCCGATGAACCGGCGTATATCTCCATTTTTCGGGAGAGGGTGCAGGGCATGACTGTTCTTGTGGCCGACCCCGCCGTCGAATGGCGCGCGAGCGACCGGCGGATGATCGCCAAGGCGTTCTCGTGGCGGGTGGTCGGGTCGGCCGATACGTTCCTGTTGTCGCTGTTGCTGCTTACCTTTCTTGCGCCGCTGCTGGGGATTTCGGCGGGCCACGGCCATCACGCGCGGACGGCGGGCTATATTGCCGGAACCGAGTTTCTAACGAAGACCATCCTCTATTATCTCCACGAGCGACTGTGGGCGCGGAGCCGCTGGAATGTCCATCAGCGCGAACGGCGGGTCGACGAGGGAATCGGGCGCAACGGGACCAAGGCGGTGACGTGGCGCGTCATCGGCTTCATCGACACCGTCGTCCTGTCATTGATCTTCACTGGCAGCGCGAGCCTCGCCGTCGCGATCGGCGGGACCGAGGTTCTGACCAAGATCGTCCTCTATGTGATTCACGAACGCCTGTGGGCGCGGCTGCGATTCGGGCTGATCCGGGTGAAGGCCAGCGATTGACGACCCCTTGCGTCGCGGGCGGCGGGACGCCACCGTTGGCCCGATGAGCGACCTGATGTTTCCCGAACCGGCAGCTGCCGCCCCGTCCGAATACCGGGTGCTTGCGCGCAAATACCGCCCGGGCGACTTCGCGTCGCTGCTCGGGCAGGACGCGATGGTGCGGACGCTCGGCAATGCGATTGCGCGCGGGCAGTTGGCGCAGGCGTGGTTGCTGACCGGCGTGCGCGGGGTCGGCAAGACATCGACTGCGCGTATCATCGCCAAGGCATTGAACTGCATCGGTCCCGACGGGTCCGGCGGGCCAACGATTGCCCCGTGCGGCGTATGCGACCCGTGCGTCGCGATCGCCGCCGGACGGCACATGGACGTCATCGAGATGGACGCCGCGTCGAACACCGGCGTCGACGACGTCCGCGAGATCATCGAGGCGGTGCGCTATGCCAGCGTTTCGGCGCGGTACAAGATCTACATCGTCGATGAAGTTCATATGCTGTCGAAGAACGCCTTCAACGCGCTGCTAAAGACGCTCGAGGAGCCACCACCGCACGTCAAGTTCATCTTCGCGACGACCGAGGTCGGCAAGCTGCCGGTCACCGTCCTGTCGCGGTGTCAGCGGTTCGACCTGCGGCGCATTCCCGGCGACGTGCTGGCCGCGCACTTCGGACGGATCGTCGAACTCGAAGGCGCGACCGCCGAGCCCGAGGCCTTGGCGCTGATCGCCCGTGCCGCCGAGGGGTCGGTCCGCGACGGCCTGTCGATCCTAGATCAGGCGATTGCCCACGGCGCGGGTGCCGTCACGGCGGCGGCGGTGCGCGACATGCTCGGCCTGTCGGATCGCGGTGCGATCCGGTCGCTGCTCGCGCTGTTGCTGGCGGGCGAGGCGGCGGCGGCGCTTGCGGCGTTCAAGGACAGCTATGACCTTGGGACCGATCCTGCACAGGTCGTGCAGGAGCTGCTCGAGCTCGTCCATGCCGTCACCCGCGCCAAGGTCGCTGACACCGATGATCCGGCGATGAGCGCCGAGGAACGCGCCGTCGTCCGTGACTGGGCGGCGCGGCTGTCGTTCGCCAACCTCCACCGGCTGTGGCAATTGCTGCTCAAGGGGCTGGCCGAAGTCCACGCCGCCCCGGTCCCGGTTCAGGCTGCCGAGATGGCGCTGCTTCGCATCATCCACGCAAGTTCCTTGCCCGACCCGGCCGACCTTGTCCGCAAACTGACCGAGCGTGGCGACGAGGGCATGCGCGAGTTACCGTCGGGCGACAGCGGGCGGGGCGCAACGATGCTCGATCGGTCGGGTGCCTTCGCTCAATCCGGTGAGAATGTAAGTACACCCACTCCGCTCGCCCACCCGCCACTCCCCGCCGACTTTCCCGCCCTCGTCGCGCTGATGGAGGCGTCGCGTGAGCCGCGCTTGGCGCACGCGCTCGCCGAACAGGTGCGGCTGGTCGACTATGCCCCGCCGTTGCTGACGATCGTCGCGCCCGCCGACCTTGGGCCGGGCTTCGCCGCGCAGTTGATGGCGGCGCTGGCACGGGCGACTGGCGCGCGCTGGACGGTCATGCTGGCACGGGCGGCGGACCATGACGGCGGGGGGCTGACGCTCCACGAGGCGGCGTCGGCGCGCGCTGCGGACGAACGCGCCGCCGCCCTCGCCGACCCTCAGGTTCGTGCCATTCTCGCCGCCTTCCCGAATGCGACGTTGCTCAGTATCGATAGCGATGACACGGGTCAGCGACCCGATGATGCCGACCATAGGAGTTCAGCCGATGCCTAACCTCGACGATATCATGAAGATGGCGCAGGGCCTGCAGGACGATATGGCCAAGGCGCAGGCGAGCCTCGACGGGGTCGAGGTCGAAGGCGCGTCGGGTGGTGGTCTGGTCAAGGTGCGCGCGACGGCGAAGGGCCGGATCCTCGGCATCGATCTCGACCCGTCGCTGCTGAATGCCGCTGACAAGGATATGCTCGAGGACCTGATCGTCGCCGCGTTCAACGACGCCAAGGCCAAGGCCGACGCGGCGGGCAGCGCGGTGATGCAGAAGATGACCGCTGGGCTACCGCTCCCGCCGGGGTTCAAGCTGCCCGGGATGTGAGGCGCGGCGCGGCTTTGCCCCGGCGCAGGCCAACCCCGACTAAGCCAAGGCCCACCCCCAACAATGCCCATGTCGCGGGTTCGGGCGTGCCGCCGGCCGCGGTGTAGAAGCCAACGGTGTGATTGTCTGATTCGTACCCGCCGCCGGGGGTGGTCTGGGCAAAATGGACCTCGTCGAAGCTGCCGTTCCGGTCGTAGAAGTTGATGAAGGCGTATGGCTCGCCGGTGTTGCGCCCGGTAAACGGCGCGTTCGGGTTGCCGTAATAGCTGCGGTTGCCGCGGAGCTGGGCGAGGACGTCGCCGGGGGTCAGCCGCCCGACCTCGGTGCCGCCGCGGAAGAACGTCACCTCGTTGCCCGCGTCGAGTGCCGACAGCCAGTAACCGAAATAGTTGACCCCATTGGGCAGGCGCGCGGCATCGGTGGTGAAATGCAGCGTGTAGGGGGTGCTGTGGAACGCAGCGGCGTATTTGCCCGTGCCGCCCGCTCCGCCGTACTGATCGGCTGAATTGATCCGCACCGGGCTGTACGTCGCTGCAATCGCGCCGCTGGTGCCAAAGTCGGTGGTGAAGCGCGCCCCGCTCGTTCGCGTGTCGAAGGTCTCGACGCCGACGGTGGAGAAGGTCGCGGTGGAATGCTGAACGCCCGCCCCCTCGTAGTTGAGGTAGAAGACATCGGCGCGCGCGGCTCCCGCCGTTCCAGCTACCAAGGTCGCTGCCGCGAGTAACCGTCGTTTGACCATTATCCTTGCTCCACTCCACCGACCATGACGGAGTAACGGCGCGGCGCGGAGGGGCTTTAGACGGCTGGGTCAGGGAGCAAGGCAGGCGTCGACCTGGTCGCGGTGGACGACGCCGATGCGGCGCTCGATGGCGCGGGCGTGGCGGCGAACCTTGCCGTGGAGGTCGGCGGCGTCGCGGATGAGCGGCTGGGGCAGGATTGCCGCGATCCGCGCCGCCTGCGCCTGGGTAAGGGCGGCGGCAGACGTGTCGAAATAATGATGTGCCGCTGCCTCGACGCCGTAGGTGCCGGGACCGAGTTCGGCGATGTTGAGATACACTTCCATGATCCGGGGTTTGCCCCACAGCGCCTCGATCAGGACGGTGAAATACGCCTCCAGCCCCTTCCGCAGGTACGATCGGCCCGGCCACAGGAAGGCGTTCTTGGCGGTCTGCTGCGAAATCGTCGACCCGCCGCGCAGCTTCGTCGAGGTCGCGTTACGCGCCGCCGCCTGCTCGATCGCGGCGAGGTCGAAGCCGTGGTGGGCGCAAAAGGCCGAATCTTCGGCACCGATGACCGCGCGCGGCATGGCAGGGCTGATCCGGTCGAGCCCAACCCACGTCCGCTCGACGTGCTGGCCGGCTATGGCATCGCGGATCATCGGCACGGTGATCGGCGGGTCGATCCAGCGGTAGGCCAGCGCCCAGCCAACAGCGAGCAAGACGGTGACGAGGGCGACCGTCACCACTTTGCCGATTAGCCAGCCCAGCGTGCGTCCCATCGCGCTATCCCCCGGCGCGCCTATCGCCGCCGTCGGGGGAGCACGTCAAGCCGCCGTCACGCCGGTTCGGGGAGGAGCCGCCGCTCACCCGCCAGGGCGCGCATCGCCCGCTGGAGCTTGTCGAAGGCGCGGACCTCGATCTGACGGACACGCTCGCGGCTGATGCCATACTGCTGCGACAGTTCCTCGAGCGTCTCTGGTTCATCGACCAGACGGCGCTGCGTCAGGATGTGCTTTTCGCGGTCGTTCAGATCCTCCATCGCGTCAACGAGGAGCGTATGGCGCTGGGTCTTCTCCTGCTCACCCGCGACGACCTCGTCCTGCAACGGGCCGCTATCGGTCAGCCAGTCCTGCCATTCGCCCTCGCCCTCCTCGCGCAGCGGGGCGTTCAACGACGTGTCGCCGCCCATCGCCATGCGGCGGTTCATCGACACGACCTCGGTCTCGGTCACCCCCAGCGTCGTTGCGATCTTGGCGACGTCGGCGGGCTTCATGTCGCCGTCTTCCATCGCGTTGATCTTGCCCTTCATCCGACGAAGGTTGAAGAACAGCTTCTTCTGGTTGGCGGTCGTGCCGATCTTGACGAGGCTCCAGCTACGCAGGATGAATTCCTGGATCGACGCGCGGATCCACCACATCGCGTAGGTCGCGAGGCGGAAGCCGCGGTCGGCGTCGAACTTCTTGACCCCCTGCATCAGCCCGATGTTGCCCTCGGAAATCAGTTCGGCGACCGGCAGGCCGTAGCCGCGATAGCCCATCGCGATCTTGGCGACGAGGCGCAGGTGGCTCGTCACCAGCTTGGCGGCGGCGTCGGGGTCCTGATGCTCGGCCCAGCGCTTGGCGAGCATATATTCCTGCTCCGGTGCGAGCAGGGGGACTTTGCGAATCTCGGACAGGTAACGGTTCAACCCGGCCTCACCACCCATCGTCGGGATCGAGGT